>JBEAQI010000025.1:0-6451 GCA_041163965.1 Verrucomicrobiota bacterium
GCACGCCGCCCCGCCGGAAACCTGAAACCCCTCCCGATCCAGACGGGGAACCCAACGCCGCGCGGAAAAATCCGGCAACACCAGCGAACTTGTGTTCCACAACCGGGGCGATCCCGCACCATTCACTCGCACGCCCGGCAGCTCCGCTACGAGGCGACGCTCAAAAGCGTCGCGCCATTGCGCCTGTCGCGGGGCACCGGGACGATCAGCAAGAAAGGCCGCGGCCATGGCACGGATCGCGGGCACATTTTCCGTTCCGGCACGGGCCCCATGCTCTTGAGAACCGCCTTCCTGCAAGCGGGGAAGAGCCTCTGGGGATTTAAGTAACAGGGCCCCAACTCCCTTGGGTCCGCCAAACTTGTGGGCACTCATGGCCACCGCGGTACACTGCGAAAAATCGGCCTCGGGTGCCCTTCCCCACCATTGCGTAGCATCGCAGTGGAAGGGTATCCCCGCCTCCGCGCAGCGCTGGGAAAGCTCTTCCCATGGCTGAATGAGGCCCGTCTCGTTATTGGCTGCCATGACCGAGACCAGCGCCGGCCGGGACTGGCCAAGTTGTTCACTCACCCACTCCAACTCGATCACCCCATCCCCGCGCACGGGGATGTGGCGTGTCCGACCCGGCCACCAACGCGCCGCCGCCGCCCTTACCGCCGCATGCTCAACCGCCGAAATCCACAGCTCTCCCTCTGACAGCTGCAGGGCCATTTCGCGCAGGTAGGCGTTGTTCGACTCGGTGGCGCCGGAGGTGAAAATCACCCCTTCCGGTGAGAATCCGAGGGCCGCGGCCATCGCTTCGCGCGCCGCTTCAAACCGGGAGCGCACCGCTGCCCCAACCCGATAAGGAGCCGATGGATTGCCCCAGTCCTCCACCAGCGCCCCCCGCAGCGTCTCCAACGCCACGGGCTCCATCGGGGTCGTTGCGTTCCAGTCAAAATACGCCATCAAGGAATCCGTAAAACTTGTCCGGGCTTCAAGGCATTGGGACTCGGCAACTGGTCCCGATTCGCCTCGAAGATCACTCCCCAGCGACCGGATTCACCATAAACCTTGGCACTTATCCGGCTGAGAGTGTCACCGGGCTGCACCGTGTAGGTGGTGGCACGCGCCGCAGCCTGCTCCTCCGCCACTGGCGCAATGACGATCGGGGCCACCGCCACCGGTTCCCCACCGCGCTGAACCACGGATCCGGTGCCGGTCGGGCTGCCTTTGGCACGCAACCGTCCCAGATCGGCCTCCAGATCCATCACTTCTCGTTTTAAAGCGTTGTTCTCGGCCTGAAGGGTCTTGACCGTTTCCATCAGGTTGACCCGCTCCACCGCATCCACAAACGGATCCCCGGGAAGGGTCTTCGCAAAATCGCGTTGCGCGGTCAGGATAAGCTCCCTGACAAAACCGGCATGTTCCCCATCGGGCGCCATCGCCAGATAGCTGCGAAAATGATAAATGGCGGCCAGCGGGTCTTTTATCTGATTCAAATAAATGAGCCCTGACTCAAGGTGAGACTCAATGGCATCCGGTCGGGCCGCCACCACCGAGAGGAAGGCCTGCAGGGCCTCTTCTTGGCGACCCTCTCGCAACAGACTCTTGCCGCGACGATACGAGCGCTCCTCGGTTTCCTTCACCACCGTCGGAGTCGGGCCGCAGCCCCCCGCCATCGCCAATAGAGATATGGCCAGAAACACTCTTATCCAGTGGCAGGGGATTTTAACTTTTCTCCACGATTCCATCTGCTAAGGAAACACAGTGTGAAGTCCCGCTGCGCCTGTCCAACCACAACGCATTTTTTTCTCCATGTCCGCAGAAACTGAAAAAATCCTCGCTCTGGCAAGAACCTGCCTCTCCGTGGAAGAGGCCGCCATCCGCCTCACCAGGGACCACCTTGATCATCATTTCGTGGAAGCCATTGGGCTGCTGCGCCAAGTCGTGCAGCGAGAGCGCAAACTGGTCCTCACCGGGGTCGGCAAAAACGTGCCGATCTGTCTGAAACTGGCCGGGACGTTTAACTCGACCGGCGTCACCGCGGCCTTTCTGGATCCAAATCAAGCCCTGCACGGTGACCTCGGTCTCTGTCATCCGGGAGACCTGTGTTTCCTCATCAGCAACTCGGGGGAGACGGAGGACCTTCTGCGCCTGCTTCCTTCCCTGCGGCGGCTGGGCCTGATCACGCTGGCCATCACTGCGGTAAGCGACTCCTCCCTCGCCCGATACTGCGACCACCTTCTGCCCTATGTCTACGAGACAGAGGCTTGCCCGCTCAACCTCGCCCCGACCGCCTCCACCACCGCCGCCCTCGCCATCGGAGATGCGCTTGCCATGGCCTTTCTCGACCTCCGGGGCTTCTCCCGGGAGGACTTCGCCCGCTATCACCCGGCCGGATCCCTCGGAAAAGCTCTGCTGCTGACGGTCAACGACATCATGCGCAGCGGCGAGCGCTTCGCTCACGGTCCGGATACCTTGTCGGTGCAGGAGGCCCTGCTCGCCATTACCAAGGCCCGCTGCGGCTCCATCGCCCTATGCGACCCACAGAATGGCTCGCTCACCGGCGTCTTCAGCGACGGCGACTTCCGACGGGCCGCGCTCGATACGCCCCATATTCTGAGCCAGCCGGTCGCTTCCTTCATGACCCGCCAGCCCAAGACGATTGTCAGTGGAGCCCTCGCGGTGGATGCGCTTCGCACATTTGAGCAGACTCAGATCGACGACCTCATCGTTGTTGACGCGGCGGGTCGACCCATCGGGCTGGTCGACGGGCAGGACATGCCCCGTCTCAAGCTCGTCTGACCGGCCCCGCGGCCAACCATCATCCATCCGCCTATCAGGGAAATTTGTCCTGCGCGCTTGCCGAACAGGGTCACCGGCGTTCCTATACAGCGCATGCAGGCAGCCTTGGCCAGGGAGACAGTGGATTCGGAGCCTCCCGTGTTGCACGCCGAAAACCTCTCGCTCGGATATCCCACGGAACACGGCTGGCGGCCGGTTGTTCACGGAATCAGTTTTTCTGTTCCAGCCCGTCGAACCCTCGCCATTGTCGGGGAGAGTGGCTCCGGCAAAAGCACCGTCGCCAAGGCCATCGTCAAACTCATTCCCGTCCAGGGTGGCTCGCTCACGTTTCACGAGACCGATCTGGCTCCCTTGAGCAAGCGAGCCTTCTTTCCTTTCCGGAAACGTATCCAAATGATTTTTCAGGACCCGTCCATGGCCCTCAATCCGCGCCGACCGGTCCGTGACCTGCTCGAGGAACCGCTCTCCATTCATTTTCCGGAAATGAGTCGGGCCCAGCGAAACGCCAAAATCAAAGATCTCTTGAAAGCCGTTCACCTGCCCGAAGATTGCCTGGACCGCTTCGCCTCTGAATTTAGCGGAGGCCAGCGGCAGCGCTTGCTGATCGCCCGGGCCCTTTCTGTTGAACCGGAGGTCCTCGTCTGCGATGAACCTGTCAGCGCCCTTGATGTCTCGATTCAAGCCCGCCTCCTCGCCCTCCTCAAATCGCTCCGTGAAGAACATCGATTGACCCTGGTCTTCATTTCCCATGACCTCGCCGTGGTTCAACAGTTCGCGGATGACCTCATTGTGATGCAAAACGGTCGGGTGGTGGAAGCGGGGCCTGCCCATGCCGTGATTCAGAACCCCGCCCATCCCTACACCCGGATGCTCGTAGAATCCTGTCCACACTGGTGAAATGGCCACCATCGAGGAACAGCTGAAAATTCCCGACCTCTGGCAGCAACGGGCCGTGCGGGCCCTTCTGGATGGGCAGGATGTCGTCGTCTCAGCCCCCACCGGTGCGGGCAAAACCTACATCTTTGAACGCCTCATCGAGAGCGGCTTCACGGGGCGGGCCGTCTATACGGTGCCGACCCGCGCCCTCGCCAACGACAAGCGCTTGGAGTGGCTCCGCAAAGGCTGGTCAGTCGGGATCACGACCGGCGACCGCTCTGTCAACCCGGGCGCCCCCATCGTCGTGGCCACCCTTGAAACGCAAAAGCGGCAACTCCTGCGAGGACACGGACCGGACCTCCTCGTCGTTGATGAGTACCAGATGATTGGAGACGCTCAACGTGGCCTCAACTATGAGTTGGCGATCGCCATGGCCCCTGCGCACACCCGCCTGCTTCTTCTCAGCGGCTCCGTCGCCAATCCGGACCAAGTGCAGCAATGGCTTCAACGACTGGGCCGTACAGCCACCCTTATCCAGCACCGCAAGCGCCCCGTCCCCCTTGAGGAAGTCCACGTCGAGGCCCTCCCGCACCGTATTCCTGATAGCGTGCAGGGGCTCTGGCCACGCGCCATCGCCAAGGTTCTCAAGGCGGGAATGGCCCCGCTTCTGGCCTTTGCGCCGCGACGCAAGGCTGCCGAGGACCTCGCCTTTGAGTTGGCCCGGGTGCTTCCCGAGGAGGATCCGCTGGTCCTTAGCGCGGAACAGGAGCAAATCGCCGGGCCCCAGCTCAAGCGGCTCCTGCGAAACCGCATTGCCTACCATCATAGTGGCCTCGATTACGCGCAGCGGGCCGGGCTCGTCGAACCATTGGCCAAGGCCGGTCAACTCAAAGTGGTCGTCGCCACCATGGGTCTCGCCGCCGGGATCAATTTTTCCATGCGATCCGTGGTCATAACCGACCGGCAGTACCGCACCAGTGACGGGGTCCATGAAGTGCGCCCCGACGAACTCCTGCAGATGTTCGGCCGGGCCGGGCGGCGGGGGATGGATAGCGTCGGCTATATTATTCTGGCCCCGGGAAAACCGCGCCTTGAAGAAGCCAAACCGCTCCGCCTGCGGCGCTCCTCCCAAGTGGACTGGCCCAGTTTGATCGGCGTGATGCAAGTCGCCATCGAGAACAACCGCAACCCGATCGAATCGGCGCGACAACTGACCTCCCGGCTCTTCAGTCTGCAACGAATCCCCCTAGGATTATCGCAATTTCGCACTAGCGGACCGGATCAACCGCCTAACAGCCCGCGGGTTATCGAGCAGTCCGTGCTGGAATACCTGACCCCCGAGGGGTCATGGGAACGGAAGAAAGTAGCCAAATTGGCCAGACTGGGCGATTGTCTCTTCTTTTCCGGAGGCGAATGGAAACCCGCCCTCGCCGTTCCTGCCATGCTCCATGCCATTCCCGCCGGATCGCTCTGCAAACTTCGCCCCCGTGAGGCGCTCTACGGTCGGCAGGTCCCCATCGCACGTTTCGGCGACAGGGAGCAGGAGGGGGAATTGGTCCTCACCCGCTGGCTCTCCCGCCAACTCGCCCAGCACCAATGCCGGGTTAGAAAAGAAAGGCGGCAGTGGACCTTGAACGGGATTGAACGGAAAATCCTTCCGCTCCTGCCCACCCTCACCCACGGGGGCCGATTCCTGGAATGGAAAACCGCCGGCGACCAACTCCATGCCGTCCTCGAATACGCCGATGCCCAAACTTATGCCCAGATCGACGCCAAGGGACGAGGTCTGATTCACCCGCCGGAGCGCTCTGTCACCCACCGCGTGGACCTTGCGCTGCCCGCGGAAAACAGAGCCATCTCGAAGGGCACCAGCGACGCGGACCTCTGGTTCAGCCTGGGCCTCATCGACAAACACGGGGCCCCCACCCAACGAGGCATCCTTTTCAGCTTTTTCAACTATGGGGAAGGACTCGCCATCGCCGCTGCTCTCGAAGACCTGAGCTACGCCGTGGAGGATATTCTGCCCGATCTCGCCAATCTCCGCGCCGGCCACCGCTTCGACCTCCTCGAATCCAGTTCGGGTCGGCTTGCTGCCGCCTGCCGCGCCGCCTACGGCATGCTGTCACAGAGCGGATATTTAAAAAACGGCGTTCCCCCGACCTACGGGGAAGGGGCCTCTGAGATCCTCTTCAGCACGAAACCCCTCCACAAATCGCTCCTTCAGACCTCTGAACTGCGCCCCGGCGACATTGAACGGGCGCGACTCGAATGGCGCAGCCTGGTTCGCCACATTGCCCACGCGCCCGAGCTCAACTGGGCGCGCTGGCTCGACCTGAAGGCCCTCGCCCTCGCCACCCTGCCCTCCTTTCCAAACACCGATCAGCTCGACTCGCTGCCACCGCTCTCCTACAAGCAGCGGCAACGTCACAAAAGTTTTCTCACCTTTGCCTAACAGGCTGTTTGACCCCGCACGGATGGGCCCCCTTGAATGAGCACCGTGGAGACAGTGAAACTCGCGCATCGTGAATTTGGCGGCCCGGAAAGTGGCGAACCGGTTGTCCTCCTGCACGGCCTTCTGGGCTCTTCGCGCAACTGGCAGGGTCTGGCGCGCATTCTCGCGGAGAGCCACCAGGTGACGGCACTGGACCTGCGCAACCACGGATCCAGTCCCCATCACCCGATCATGGACTATCCAAGCATGGCCGCAGATGTGCGGGCATGGCTGGACGGGCGCACTGTGCACCTCGTGGGCCACAGCATGGGCGGCAAGGTTGCCATGCAACTGGCCTGC
>JBEAQI010000026.1:0-4816 GCA_041163965.1 Verrucomicrobiota bacterium
TGGCAACAGGGGACACGGCCAGTCGATTTCCACCTTTTCGGGCAAATCAGCCGCCACGGCCTGCTTGGTCCGCCGCAACACAAAGGGAAGTACCCTTGCCTTGACGGCTTCGGCAAAGGCCGCGTCGCGCTTGCAGGCCTCCTCGAAGTGTCTTCGGCTTCCCAACAATCCGGGCATCAGAAAACGAAACAGGGTCCACAGATCAAGGGGATGATTCTCAATGGGCGTTCCGGTCAGCGCCAACCGGTGACGGCTGCGGATGGCCCCGCACGCGTGCGTCACCTTGGCGTCGGGGTTTTTGATGGTCTGGGCTTCGTCAAGAATGGCATGGGAAAACGCAACGCGCTCGAGGTCAGCCTTGTTGCGCCTCAATTGGGTGTAGCTGCAAATCCAGAGAGCCGGGCTGTCGACCGCAAAGGGCTGATCCCGGGACACGACCCGGGTCGTCACCTCGGGAAAATAGCGGGCAACCTCCGCTTGCCAGACCGGGACCACGCTGGCCGGACAGACCACCAGCACGGGCTCGGTATTCAAAACGCTCTCCGCCTGGAGGAGATTGAGCACCTGCAGGGTCTTTCCGAGTCCCATCTCGTCCGCCAGAAGGGGGTGGCACCCCGCCCGGAGGCGCTGGCTCATCCATGCCACCCCATCGCGCTGATAAGGCCGCAGGTAGTCCGCCAATGGCGCAAGGGCCTTGGATTCGACGGTTTCAAGGGAGCGCCGCCAAGCGCTCAGCTCCTCCGTCAAATGGATCTGCAGCTCGGGACGCCCTTCCAATGCAAAGAGCAGATAGGGCGGGAGCCGCCCTTCGCCGGTCTCGGGCAGCAGCGCCCGCCACTCCTGCACCGCCTCCACCGCTTCCGGAGCAATGCGAAAAATCCCTTCTCCGGGAACAAAATGGACATGCCCAGGATGCCGCCATAAGCGCTCCCGCACCACCGGCCCGAGCACCTGCCCGGCAAAGCTGAAGTCCATCCGAAATCGGGCCCCACCGGGCGGGCCCTCAACTGTTACCGTAGGCCGCACCGCGCGCGGCCCGCCTTGCCACGGCACCACCTCGGGCAGCAAAACCAACCCAAACCGCTCGCGCCAGACGCGACAATCCCGCGCCATAAACTGCTCCACAGCAGCGGGATCCTGCATGCGGTAGAGCCCCTCGCGACCGCCGGACCGAAACCTGCTGTGCAAGGCCCGGGCCGCGTACCCGATCAATTGTTCGCGCTCCCATGGAGTCAGGTCACGCAGCACGAACTGGTCCCAGTTGACCGCTCCCTCAACCTCCCAGCCAAGCTCCAGCCGGAGCCCGTTCTCCGCCGCTCCCAAGCGGGCCCGAAGACGGCGGCCAACCCGCTCCGTGGGTCGCTGAGGCGGGGCCGGCACAGGCTTGTCCTCCGGGTCATGGGCCGCCTTCTTGCGTTCTGTCGGCACCGCGGGAATCTCATCCGCAATCAATTCCTCGATTTCGTAGAGACCCGCCACGCCAAGTCCGCGGCCCGGGGCCAGCCCGGGATGGGACTCGCGAAACGTGAACCGCTCAGGATCGGCGTCGATGACAACATACAGGGGCTCGCGGCCGCGCTTGAAATGGACAATCGCACTGTTCTCCAGCAGCTCCGTTGAGCGGACCTCCATGGTGCGGTAAGCATGCCGACCCCACGCCAGTTCCTCCGGCGAAAAGTCAGCCTCCCAGTCTCTACCCAAGCGCTCGAACCAAAGCTCAAGAGCCTGATTAGAGTAACTGCGTTGAGGAGTCTGATACATTTTTCGCTAAATTCAAAAACGTTCATCTAGCGGGTTCCGGGAAGACAAATCAAGCTCCCCTTGTAGCTTTCGTATCGAGACCGCATTTCACGTCTTGCCTCCTTCGCCCGCTGGCATATCCCTAGGGTCATGGTCCTTTCACCACCACCGCTGGTCACACATCGCCGGGTCGAATTTGCCCATACCGATGCCGCCGGCATTCTTCACTTCTCCACCTATTACCTCTTCATGGAGTCGGTGGAAGCGGAACTCTTCCGGCTCCTTGGATTTGATCTGCTTTGGGAGGAAGACGGGCACTGGCACGGCTTCCCACGGCTCGACTCGAGCTGCGCCTTTCAGCGACCGCTCCATTTTGGGGACCTCGTCCGCGTTGAGCTCACCATCCCGGAGCTCACCACCTCACGGATCGCGTTTGCCTGCAGCTTTTTCAAGGAAAGCGGGCGCCGCTGCGCCAATGGGCGCATGGTAACCACCTGCGCGACCCGCCTGCCCTCCGGTAAACTCACCGGACGGGACATGCCGCCGGCTCTTTTCAATGCGCTACAATCATGGCGGGTTCCGTCCGCTCCTCAATCCGACCCTCATCCTTTAACACCATCCGCATGATGACATCATTCGACCTCGTGGGCGTAGGCTCACCCATCATTGACACCCTGACGCGCGTCCCGGACGCCTTTCTGCAAGAAGTCGGGGGCGAAAAAGGGGGCATGGTCCTTACCGATGCTGAAACGCTGCACCATTGGATAGCCAAGGTACCGAATGCCCTCACGGAATCGCCGGGAGGCTCAGCCGGCAACACCACCTTTGCCGCCGCCCACCTCGGTCTCGCTACCACCTTCGTCGGCAAAATTGGAAATGACGATGGGGGGCACTTTTATAAAGGCCAATTGGCGGCCCTGGGCGGAGACACCTCGCGCTTCAAGACAGGACTCGTCCCCAACGGACGGTGTGTTTCGCTCATCACCCCGGACTCGCAGCGCACCCTGAGGACCAATCTGGGCGCGGCCGCGACGCTCTCGCCATCGGAAATCTGCAGCGCTGACTTTATCGGTTGCCGCCATGCCCATATCGAGGGCTACCTGCTCTTCAATCCGGACCTGATGATGGCTGTTCTCACCGCCGCCAAGGACGCCGGCTGCACCATTTCCCTCGACCTCGCCTCCTTCGAGGTCGTCCACGCCGCCCGGGACCAGATCGGCGACATCCTGGATCGCTATGTGGACATGGTCTTCGCGAATGAGGATGAGTCGGCCGCCTGGTGCGGCAAAGAGCCCTCGCTGGAAGAGCGGGCCCGGATTCTGGCTGGTCAAAACCGCATCGGCGTGGTCAAGGCGGGAGCGGACGGAGCATGGCTCGCGCACCAGGACACCGTCTTCCACCGCAACGCCATCCCCGGAATACAGGCCATTGACACGACCGGAGCAGGAGACTTTTGGGCGGCCGGTTTCCTTGCCGCATGGCTCAAAGGAAAATCGCTCCCCACCTGCGTCGATTGGGGTGCCCGGCTCGGGGCGGAAATTGTCCAAGTCATCGGCACCCAACTGCCCGCCCAGACATGGACCCTCCTGAAATCGGAGCTGGTCTGATTGCCCGGCTCCTTCCAAGAATTCCACAAACAGCTTACCCATGTCTGAAACGGATATCACCTCTCTGGTCACCGGCATCGCCCAGCGGGCTCTTGAGACCTCGCGCCAGCTCGCCACCCTCGGCACCGAGGATAAGAATCGGGCCCTCCGCGCCATTGCGGATCGGCTCGAGGATCCGGCCCTCACCAAGACCGTCCTCAATGCAAATCAAAAGGACCTCGACGCAGGCATCGCCGCGGGGCTCTCCGATGCCATGGTGGACCGGCTGCGCCTGACCCCTGACCGGATGCTGGGAATGGCGCAAGGGGTGCGGGAAGTCGCCGGCTTGCCAGACCCGGTCGGTACTTGCCTCGAAGAGACCACCCACCGCACCGGATTCATCCTTCGCAAAATTCGCGTCCCGATCGGGGTCATCGGCATCATTTACGAATCGCGCCCCAATGTCACCATTGATTGCGCAGTCCTCTGCCTCAAAAGTGGCAACGCCACCATCCTGCGGGGCGGCAAGGAGGCCTTTAACACAAACAGCGCCCTCATGGGCCTGATCCAGGACGCCCTCGCTGAGGCGGGACTTCCACCGGATGCCGTTCAGCTGATTCCGACCACGGACCGCGCCGCCATGGAAGCGCTCCTGCAGGCCGACCAATATGTCCATTGTCTTATCCCGCGCGGGGGAGAGGGCCTCATCCGCATGGTCTCGGAAAAAGCGCGCATGCCCGTCATCAAGCACTACAAGGGCCTCTGCCACGTCTATGTGCATGAGGACGCGGACCCCTCCATGGCCACCGACATCCTCCTCAATGCCAAATGTCAGCGGCCAGGGGTCTGCAATGCCGCCGAAACGCTCCTTGTCGACACCACCCTCCTCGAAACCTGGTTCGAGGAGGCCGCACGGGCCCTGCACGAGCACGGGGTCGAATTGCGTCTCGATTCCCCGGCAGCCACCGCCATTGGTGACACCCTTCCATGGCACCCTGCCACCAACGAGGACTTCGACACGGAATACCTCGACAAAATCCTCTCTGTAAAAACGGTGTCCGGCCCAAAGGAGGCCATCGATTTCATCAACGCCCACGGTTCGGGCCACAGCGAGGCGATCGTCACGCGCGATGACGCCGTGGCCCATGCCTTTCTCAACGGGGTGGACGCCGCCGCCGTCTACTGGAATGTCTCGACGCGCTTCACCGATGGCTACGAATTCGGCCTCGGGGCGGAAATCGGGATCTCCACCGACAAGCTCCACGCCCGCGGCCCCATGGGCCTCAATGAACTCACCTCCTACAAATTTGTCGCCACCGGCACCGGCCAGATACGATGAGCGCTCCGGAAATCGCCGCCCGCTACGCCCGCCGCCTCACATGGGAGGACCTTGACCCCGACGCCATCGGGCAGCTGATCGGTATCGCCCAAGCGGAGGATCTGCAGGGCTGGGGACTCTCCCGGCCGGTGCGGACCGCCCCGGATGCGGG
>JBEAQI010000027.1:0-4689 GCA_041163965.1 Verrucomicrobiota bacterium
TTGCGCCATGAGGCGATGGGCTGGCCGGTGGCGAGGTTGAGGAAGCTCTGGCCGTCCATGTGGGGAGGGGTGGCGAGGCCCATGAGGTCGAGCGTGGTGGGGGCAATATCAAGGTTGGCGACCATTTCGGTGACGACGCGCGGGCCGGTGAGGGACGGCGCATACATGAGCAGCGGGACGCGGATGGAGGCTTCGTAGGCGACCCGTTTGTCGATGAGGCCGTGTTCCCCGAACATAAAGCCGTTGTCGCCCATGTAGATGACGACGGTGTTGTCCATGACGCCCATTTCCTCGAGCTTGGTAATGACCCGGCCGATACTGTCATCGACCCCACGAAGCGCCTCGCAATAATTTCGGTAATATTGGTCTATATCGAGGGAGGAGTGGTAAGGGAAATCGACTCCGTGCCATGAGTTGCGCTGATCGCGCATCCAGCGAGGGCGCTCATTTTCCGGGAGGAGGGAGGAGGTTTCGGTGGCGGGCCGGTTGATCTTAATGCCATCGAGGGAACCTTGATGCCGTTCCGCGGGAGTGAAATTGGCGTGGACGGCCTTGTGTGACAGGTAGAGAAAAAAGGGCTCGTCCGGGTTGGAGCGCTGGTTCAGCCAGTCCACCGCGTAGTCCGTCAACTCATCGGTGATGTAGCCCTTTTGAGGGACCCGCCGTCCATCGACATTGAGGGTGTAGTCCGGGGAGGGCGGCAAGTAGTGTCCTTGGCCAGCGAAGCTGACCCAATGATCGAATCCCGGTCGCGGCTCATCGGAGGCTCCGCCCATGTGCCATTTTCCGATGAAGGCGGTGGCGTAGCCTGCTTTTTGCAGATACTGCGGGAAGTAGAGTGTCCCAGGCGGCTCCATGCGGTTGTTGTCGATGACGCGGTGCCGAAAGGTATAGAGGCCGGTCAGGATGGTGGCGCGACTCGGGGAGCAGAGCGCGGTGGACACCAGTGCATTGCGGAAGTAGACCCCTTCATTGGCCATGCGGTCCATGTTTGGGGTTACGGCGAGGGGGTGGCCAAGGAAGCCCATGGCGTCGTAGCGGTGGTCATCAGAGAGAATGAAGACCACGTTCATGGGCCGTTGGCCGGCGATGTGCTCGACCTCGACGGTACTTGGCACGGGTGACGCTTCGGCAAGGAGAGCGGAGGGCGTGAGCCCTTGCAGCAGCAGGCCCACGACGGGGAGAAGCCGGCGCAGGCCGGGCAAGGAGAGGTTTCTAATCATCATTGTTTTTGAGGAGGTCTGGCTCATTTTCCATGGGGCGGTCCGGCCGTTGATTTTTGTACCAGAGAAAGTACATCCCGAGGCAGGACACGACAAAAATGGGCAGGCTCCAGGAGAGCGAGCCGAAACTGTGGATGATGATCTGCATGGGGATGAGGAACAGCATCACCTGATAAAAGAAGGCAAACGGAACGGATAACAGATCCCGCCCATTTTCCGAGTCGATGTAGGCCTGTTGCTCCGCGTTCAGGTGCTGTTTGACCGGACCCCACACGCCGAAGGGGCGGGTCTTTTTGTAGAAGTCGAGGAGAGTGCGCATATCGGTGGGCTTGGTGAGCAGGCAGCCGATGATGGTCCCACTGAAGGCGATCGCCGCCACGTAGAGGAATTTGCCCCAGTAGGGAAAGTCTGGGAAGAGGAGCGTTTGTGAGATGGCTGCAAAGGCCCCGGAGGCCATTCCGAAGGCGACGCCCCAACCGTTCATCCGCCACCAGTAGAGGCGCAGGAAATTCGGGACAAAGAGGCCGGTCATAAGGCTCATCAGGACCCAGTCCCAGACGTGGTTGATACTGGAAAAGTTTAGCCCCGCGATATAGCCGACAAGGGCCGTGACGGCGGTGGTGATCCACGCCACCCGAATGAGTTCACGGTTTCCCGCGCGCGGATGGAACCAGCGCTGGTAGATGTCCTTGACGACAAAGGAGGATGCCGCGTTGAGGGTGGAATCGAAGGTCGACATGGTGGCGGCGAGGGCCGTGACGAGGATGATTCCCAGCAGTCCGGTCGGAACATAATTGAGGATGACCGCGGGCAGAATCCTTTCCGGATCGGTGATGCCCTCATAGCCGACCAATGGCAGCTTTGTCGCCCAGTCCTGACCAAGGATCGTTTCCAGTTGGCGGATGAGGGCCGGATCGGCCCTGTCCGGGTGGGCGATCAACTGGGTGGTGGTGGAGTGCCAGGCGGCCTTTTCCATTTCCGGATAATGCGCTCTTACTGACTCCGCTGCCTGCGCGATGACGGCACGGTCCTGAAAGGTGTCGTTGACGAGGAAGAGCCCGAGGACCGCGAGGCCGATCATCATAGGCCAGCGGATGGCGATCATCCCGCCGATGAGCAGGTTCAGTTTGCCGACGTCCTTGTCCGAACGGGAGGCGAAGTATTTCGGATCGGCCCCACTGGCCAATCCGAAGACCGTCTGCTGCAAGAGAAAGAACCCCATGGCCAATCCCAGAAAGCGGAACACATCGTATTCCGAGCCGGTTGCGGTCTCCGGGAAGTCGATGTTCATGCGCGGCGTGGAGCCCGCCCAATCCGTGACTCCGGTGACCCGCTCCGCGAGGGCCGCAACCGATTCCACGCCGTCGATCATGGTAAAGGCCACGACACCAAGGACCAGGGCCGATACGAAAATGAGCAAGGACTGGATAACGTCACTGATCACCACGCCATAGAAACCCGACATCATGGTGTAGACCACCGCGATGGCGATGAGGGCGCCCGCGCAAACCTCCGGCGGAAAGGGAAAAAACATCGAGAGAAATAGGCCCGTTCCCTTCATCAGGTAGGCGATCAGGCCGATCACCGGGAGAATGGAGACCAGCGCCGTGAGCAAGCGCGCCGCATCGGCGTCACGCCCTTTGCCAAAGCGAAACTGCATCCATTCCGCACCCGTCAGGACCCCGGAGCGCCGGTGCCATTTCCCTGTAAAACAGAGCAGAAAGACCAGAATCAAAACGGCGTCCCCGCGAAAGCCGATGTAGAGCGCCTTCGGCCCGATCATGAAAAGAAAGGAGGTAATCACCATGGTGCCGGTCACATCGAACCAGGTCGCCATGCCGGAACAGCCGAGAAAGTACCAGGGCAGGCGGCGCCCTCCGAGAAAGTAGTCCTCCAGACCACCCGCCGCCTTGCGCGCGAGAAACAAGCCCATCAGGACCAGGGCGAGGGAGTAAATGACTATGACGGTGTAATCAAGGGGGGTGAGCATCGTTGAGAGGGGGGCTGATTGTGGTAAAAGGACATCCGGTCAGGACCCTCACAGGCCCTCATCGGAAAGAAACGTTTCATCAGGTTGGCAAGGAAAAAGACCTTCGGAAGCGCGAGGTCTGCTGGCGGTTTATTCGAGGAGGAGGGTGAGGATTTTGCCGTGGGGCAGGTTCAGGTGGAGGGCATTGTTCTCGACCGGAAGCAGCTCAATGGCTGTTTCGTTGATGGAGGCGAGAGATGCCTTGAGAAGTGGAAATCCAAAGCGGATGGTGGCGGACTGAGGGGAGTCGGTCGGATTGAAGACCCGGAGGATGAGGCCGTCACCGTCTTCCGCCTTTTTGACGGTGGAAAGGATGACCGCGTCGTTGTCGATTTCGTAGAGCGAGGCCGAGTGGGGCAGGTCGCCGTTTGGATGCGGCGAGACCTGCATGACCGTGGGTTTGGCGTTGAGGCGGTCCCCTTCGGCGTAGGCCCGCCCTTCGATCCATGAGCCCTGATGCGGACAGATCGCGTATTCGAACTCAAGGGTTTGCAGCATTTGACTGCCAAGCTGGTTCGGGAATTCCGCGGAAACCCGTGATTCCGTGCAGATCCGGTTGCGCATGGCGCGGAACAGGGTCAGGGCAAGCGTTCGGCGCTCATCGTCCAGAAGCTGGAACTCCGTGAGACAGTTGTTCACGACGCTCAGGCCCCTTGTGCCGTCACTGACCGAACAAAAGACGCTTTGCGGGCGTAGGGCCATTTCCGGGAAGTGTTTGCCGTTGGCATCGACCTCATGGACAAGGTGACGACGGTCGACAGTGAAGTGGCCGGCCGCATCGGAATAATCGGACTTGATATCCGTGGGGATCAGGACGCGCAGGCGGTGGTCCTTGGCCGTGTTATGGACGGTCGTTTTGATGCGCAACTGGCGCGCTCCCTTGGTGAGACTGAGGCGGCACGTGATTTTCATGGGGACCGTTTGCTCAGAGCGCTTGCCGTAGCCCTGAAGCTTCACATTGCCGTATTCCGCGGCGCGCGGAACAAGCATCGTTTTCTCAATACAAATGGTGGCTGCGAGGGGGCCGTTTTCCTCCATCCGGATGCTCGTTTCAAAGCCTCTGCTGCTGATGATCTGGTTTTGATAGGGAGGATAATAGGCCCAGTAATCCCCCGTGTCGCCTTCATCCACAAAGGCATGCATGCCCGGGATGTGGCGGCCATCGGCCTTATCGGTGAGGTCAAAGGTGCCATCCGCATTGACCTCGACTTTGAGGTTTTCGTTTTCCAGAAGGTGCGCATCTGATCCGATGTATCCACCGGCTGATTTGCGCATCGCCGGCCACCATTCCTCCTCCCGCCAAAAGTGCTTTTCGTGCGTCACTTCGACAACTTTGTAGCCCCCGGCAGGGATCGGGCCCGTATCGAGGAAGACCTCGTGTCGGTCGACGTGAAAGGGCCACGGCCGTGCTTCGATGTCGTGCACCGGCTGCTTGTG
>JBEAQI010000028.1:0-3595 GCA_041163965.1 Verrucomicrobiota bacterium
GAGCTGGCTGAAGTCTATTTCTACGCGCATCAATGGACCCCTGCCCTCGGGGACAAAATTATCCGCCTCCATTCGCACCCGCAAACCCGCCTCTACCGGGACTGCCCCGCCACCGCTCTGGAGGTGCTGAAGAATCGCCACCTCACCACCATACAGACACATGGAAAGCAGATGGCCTTCGGCTTCGATGACGACCATTGGCTGGTCCTTCACCTCGGTATGGCCGGCAAACTATACGCCGGCCCGCCGGAATGGGCACCCGGCAAACACGACCACCTCATCCTCTTTTCGGACCAACACGCCCTCGTCTTCTCGGACTACCGGCAATTCGGCAAGGTCCAGATCGGCCAGCAAAAAATGGGACCGCCGCAATGGAACGACGCCCCGCCGCCTCCCCACCTTCCAGCGTTTGACTTCGCCCACTTCTCAAAGATTCTCCGCGCCTCCCCGCGTCGCTGCCTGAAGGGCCTGCTACTCGATCAGGGGGCCTTCCCGGGGGTCGGCAACTGGATGGCCGATGAAATCCTCTGGCGCGCCCGCCTTCACCCCTCCGCCACCCCCGCCAGCCTCTCACCATCGCAACGAAAGACGCTTCACGCCATCGTTCGGGAGGTCTGTCTGGACGCCCTCCGCGTCATCGGCTCGGATTGGGGCGATCCGCCCCCCTCATGGCTCTTTCCACACCGTTGGAAGAAAGGGGGCATCTGCCCTGTATCGGGCAAACCGCTACACTATGAAACGATTGCCGGCCGCACCACCTGCTTTTCCCCCGCCCTCCAGAAAGAGCGCAGGAGCGCCAGCACAAAATCCACCTGAATTTGGGTGTCTCGGCCACCTGAATTAAGGTGTTCGGGGAACTGGACGGACAGAACCGGGCCGCCAGCGTGGTGGGCATGCGACACCACCTGTTTGCCTCCTTTCTCCTCCTCACCGGCCTTGGCGCCGGTCATGGGCTGTGGGGCATTCTGCCAATGCGCGACCAGTGGCGTCTGGCCACCACCGCGCTCGCCAGCGGACAGGCCGCCACAGCCGCGGCGGCCTTTGAGGCATTTGCCATTTGGTACGGGGAGGAAACCGCCGCCATGGAACCGGACTTCAAGGAATCGTTCCTGCGCCTGTATGCCCTTGCGGCCATCGGTGCGGGTCAGCACCCCAAGGCCCTCCAATTGATCGAAGCATGGCTGCCAAATCAAAAAAAGGGGGATCCGTTTCACAGTTATCTGCTCTTTCAAAAAGTCCGGCTCCACCTTTCCCTCGCTGAACCTGAAGCGGCCGAAGCCGCGGCCCAGCAATTCCTGCGGGACTACTCGGACCTGCCAGAGCGCTGCCTGATCCGCTGGCATATTGCGGAAGCGGCCTTCATGCGCCACGACCGAGCCCACGCCCGAAAACAATGGGAAGCCATCCTCGGCGACACCGCCCTACCGCAAATCGGCCGGGAACTGGCCCGGGGAGCCCTTGCTCTATTGGAACTGCACGAGGCCCGCCCGCTGGAGGCATGGAACGCCCTTGAAGGGACCGTGGCCGGAGAGGCCTTCACCGCATGGCGTTGCATTCTCGCGCCAACCCTCGCCACCCAGCTTATGGAAGCGGGCTATCCGGAACAGGCCCTCGCGGCCACCGATTGGCTGGACCCAACCGCGCCCGGCATCCCACACAGCAACGGAATCTCCCCCTCGACAACCGCCGCCAAAGGGGTTCGGGAAGCCATTTGGCATACTCATTGGCAGCAGGAAACTCAGCAGGTGAAAATGCTCCTCACGGCCCAGTCGCCGGAACTGACGCGGGACTACAGCCTGCGCCTCTCCGCGCTGCGCCGCAGTGGTCAATATGCGGCGGCCCGCCGCCTCGCCGAGGCCCTCATCGCCTCGCGCGACATCCTGCCCGCGGATCTGCTGGCCATCGCTCACCGTGAGGGCGTTGAGGCCCTCCTTGCCACCGAACACTGGCAGACCGCCGAGACATGGATCCGGGAATTCATCAAGACCTCCCCGGGCGACCCGGCCATTCCAGGAATGCGCCTCATGGCCGCGCGCGCCCTCGCTGGCCAAGGGGATTGGATGGCCGCCATAGCGAGCGTGGAAGGGCTCCTCGGAGAATGGCCCACCCACAAGCACACTCCAACATGGGCCTTCCTGCGGGGAGTCTGGTTGCTCCGTGCTCAGCAGGGAGAAGCCGCCCTGCAGCAATTTGAGGCCTTGGCCGCCACCGCTCCTGCATCATGGGCCCCGCTTATCAACCTGCAATTGGGCAAATGCCTCCACGCCACCGGCCAGCGGGAGGCGGCCATCCTCTGTCTGAGCAACCTCTTCAAGAACCACGACGCGAGCGCCTCCATCCGGGAATCGGCTGCCCTGGAATGGCTGAAACTGCTCCTGCCCGCCGCGGACAGGTCCTTTGAAGCAGCTTTGCGCCAATACCGGAGCGCCTTTCCAAATGGCCAACTGGCCGCACTTGTCGACAACCTGGAGGGCACCCACTTGCTCTCCATCGGGGACTGGGAAAACGCGCACCGTGTCTGGAGCAGGGTGGCAACCCAGCAAATCCGGGAAGCGGTCTTCGCCCGACAACAACTGCTCGCGGACCTGCCAAGGCACCAGAAGTGGGAAGTCCTACGGGAACAGGCCGTGCAATGGCTCTTGGTGGATTGGGAAGGAACCAGGGTTGGCTCGCTGGAGGGCTTCCAGGGTGCCGCTCTCTATCAGCAGCAAACGGGCGCCGCAGCCTTGCCATCGACGCTCATGCTAAGCCTCTTCGAAGGGCTGGACTGCCCAGGCCGCATACCGCCGCTCCTCTTCTTTGATATTCTCGCTGGCGCGTGGCCACAATACCGGGATGCCCTACCAACCCCTTCCCCGGATTTCACCGCATGGCTGGAGGCCCTCGTCTCCCCCTCCGACAAGGGCCGGCTCGGCTCCATCGCCAAACTTTACCTCGCCGAACAATTGGAGCGCCAAGGGCGGCCGGATTCAGCGGATGCGCTGCGTATTGCGGTCCTCCAGGAAGCACCCGCCGCCCCATGGGAGGCCGGGCCAGCCTACCTCCTCGCCAAAACCGCCGACCAGTATGACTTTCCGGATGCCGCCACGCGTTTAAACACCTTCATTGTTCAGTTTAAAACCGATCGGCGGTATCCGGACTCACTTTTTCTCATGGCTGGCCGCCTCCTCCGTCAAGGGCAGCCGGAGTCGGCCATAGCCCTCTTGGAAGAGATCGGCTCGGAGTGGCCGGACTCGCCGCTTGTCGCTAAAAGCGCCCTCCAACTCGCCGATCTGCACCTGCAGGCGAGGCGACCGGGAAAGGCCATCGCCCTACTGGACGGGCTCCTCGCCCGTCCACAACAGGAACCGGCCATCGTTGCACAGGCCCTTGAACGGCGTCTGCATGGGGACCTTCTCTTGAATCAGCTGGACCGGGCCCTGCTGACTGGCCTGCGCCTGCTGACTTTATACCCAACCTTCAATGAGCTCTGCGACAGCGCCTCGCAACGCCTCACCAAAGCCACCACCGATCAACCGCTGCCACCAGAAACCGCCGCCCTCTGGCAGGCCTTTGAAGACCTCCTCCGCTCCCCATGTCCTGCTCCCGCCTCCTG
>JBEAQI010000029.1:0-4407 GCA_041163965.1 Verrucomicrobiota bacterium
CGCTGCCTTCAGGCAATGGGCCTGTGTCATGGCCGTCTCGGTCCGGTTGAGAACATCCAGAATCAGCCGGCCAAAGAAGGGAAATCCCACCCGCCCGGCACAGGGGATGCGGTGCTCAGCCATGCTCCAGATAAGCGGTGGCAAACACAAACTCCCCAGGCTTGACGACCGGTTTGAGCGTCGCTCCCCTTGGAGCAAATCGGGGCCCATCCCCTGTCGACCGCCATTGCACCGGGCGCCCTCCTCAGTCTTGATAACGCCCCAGCTCCAACCCGAAAAAGCGGGCCGCGTTGCCATGGCAAACCGCCGTCACCAAGTCGCCAAGAAGCGCCATGTCCGCCGGCAATTCTCCCTTCTCGACATCATCTCCGATCAATTGACACAGCAACCGTCGAAAGTACTCATGGCGGCAATAGCTCATGAAGCTGCGGGAATCGGTGAGCATCCCGACAAAGCGCCCAAGCAAACCGAGATTGGAGAGGGCATTGAGCTGCCAGGTCATTCCCTCCTTCTGATCAAGGAACCACCATCCACTCCCAAACTGGATCTTGCCGGGAATGCCATCCCCCTGGAAATTTCCCGCCATGGATGCAAACACGTAGTTATCCCGTGGATTCAAATTGTAGAGAACCATCCGGGGAAGAATGCCTTTGGACGCAAACCGCCCCAAGGTCTCGCCAAGGGCCGCGCCCTGCCGCGCATCACCAATTGAATCGCCCCCGACATCAGGCCCAAGGGCACGGTACAGGGCGGCGTTCACGTTGCGCACCGCCCCCAGATGCAGTTGCTTGGTCCACCCCTTCTCCGCGTCCAATTCAGCGAAGTATTCGAGCAGGTGCGCGGCAAACGCCTCCGCATCAGCCGGACTGACCGGCTCCCCGCGACGGGCTTTCGTGAAGATGTCCCCCGCCACCCTGTCTGTCGCGGGTTGGGCCGGGCAGACTTCCAGGCCATGGTCGGACAGTCGCCCGCCCAGCGCATGGAAGGTGTCGTGACGTTTCCTGAGAGCGGCCTTCATGCCGTCAAGGGAGGCGCAATCAGTGTCCGCGGCCTGCGCCAGTTTGTCCACCCAGACATTCCACGCCGTTATATCCGTCAGCACCATCGCCTTGTCGGGCCGAAAGGTTGGATAAACCCGCGTTCCAATGCCACTAGCGGCGATCGTCCGATGATGCTCAAGGTCGTCGACGGGATCATCCGTTGTGCAGACGACCGAGACCTTGAAGCGCTCCAATATGCCACAGGCGCGCATCGCCGGATCCATCAACGCCGCATTGGCGGCCTCCCAGATACCTTCCGCCGTCTTGGGCCCCAGTAAGGTGTCGATTCCAAAGTATCGCTTCAACTCGAGATGGCACCAATGGTAAAGGGGGTTGCGCAGGCAATGCGGAAGCGTCTCCGCAAAAGCGAGAAATTTTTCCTTTCCGCTCGCGTCTCCCGTGATCCGATCTTCCTCAATTCCGTTGGCCCGCATCGCCCGCCATTTGTAATGATCTCCCTCCAGCCAGATCTCCTGCAGATCGGCAAACTGTCGATTGGCAGCGATATCCGCGGGAGGCAGGTGGCAGTGATAATCGATGATCGGCAAGGTGCGCGCATACTGATGGTACAGCTCCTCGGCGGTCGCGTTCTGCAGAAGAAAGTTGTCCGTGATAAAGGTCATCCCGACTCCTTAAATTGCCATGCTGTGAAACCCGCCGTCCACGACAACTTCCGTCCCCGTGATGAAGCTGCCGGCCGCGTCGCTCGCCAACAAGAGGGTGGCCCCGATTAGTTCGTCGGCCTCACCAAAGCGCTTCATCGGGGTATGCCCCATGATCTGTTCCACCCGTTCCGGTGTCAGTACCTTACGGTTTTGCTCGGCAGGGAAAAATCCGGGAACCAGAATGTTCACCCGCACTCCGAGGGGAGCCCACTCACGGGCGAGGTTTTTCGAGAGATTGTGGATGGCGGCCTTGCTTGCGCTGTAGGTAAAGACCCGCGACAGTGGCACAAGGCCGGACATCGAGCCAATGTTGATCACACTGCCACCTTCCCCGCGTTCAACCATGTACCGGCCAAAGACCTGGCAAGTCAGGAAAACAGACCTGAAATTCACCTCCATAATGGCGTCCAATTCCATCTCGCTCACCTCGAAGAACGGCGTCGGCGAATTGATTCCGGCCCCGTTGACAAGAATGTCGATCTGCCCCGCCAAATCGAGGGCCTGCGCCAACAAGCCCTCGACCGCCTCCCGGGAGCGGATATCGGCAGCCAGGAAATCAGCCTGCCCACCGGCTTCCCTTATCGCAGCCATCCGGGCCTGGGCCTTTTCAGGGTTTCGCCCGACCAGCAGGACACGCGCCCCCGCCGCGGCCAACCCTTCCGCCATGGCCCCGCAGAGCTCGCCCGTTCCGCCAATCACAAGGGCGACCTTGCCCTGTAATGAAAACAATTCTTGTGGTGTTTTTTTCATGACAAGTCCTAGCGCTCAACGCGCGCTCCCCCTCCGCCGACAATCTTTTCAACTTCGCGCAGCGTGGCCATCGTCGTGTCGCCTGGTGTGGTCATCGCCAATGCGCCATGTGCGGCCCCGTATTCCACTGCCAACGCGGGATTGCCCTTTTCCATCAATCCGTAAATAAACCCGGAGGCGAAGCTGTCCCCGCCCCCAACACGGTCCAATATCTCCAGCCCGGGGTAGTCCTTGCTCTGATACGTCTTTCCGTCCATCCAGCTGATCGCTCCCCAGTCGTTGACCGTGGCGGACTTTACCGACCGCAGGGTGGTCGCGGTCGCCTTAAAATTCGGGAAGGCGGCCACAGCGCGCTCAATCATGCTCTTGAAGGCGTCGATGGGCAAATGCTCAAGGTTGTCATCAACCCCTTCGACCTCAAATCCTAGACTGGCCGTGAAGTCCTCCTCGTTGCCAATCATGACGTCAACATATCGCGCGATCTCGCGATTCACGGCCTGCGCCTTTGGCTTTCCACCAATACTTTGCCAGAGGGACGGACGATAATTGAGATCGTAACTGACAATCGTGCCGTACTTGTTCGCGGCTTTCACCGCTTCGATGGTCAGCTCCGCGGCACTTTCACTGAGGGCCGCGTAAATGCCGCCGGTATGAAACCAGCGGACCCCGTCGCGCCCGAACAACTGGTCCCAGTCGACGTCGCCGGGCTTCAGCTGTGAGGCTGCCGTCAATCCGCGGTCGGGAACGCCCACCGCACCGCGTATGCCGAAGCCGCGCTCCGTGAAATTCAACCCGTTGCGGACCGTGCGGCCAATGCCGTCGTACGGCACCCACTTGATGTAGCGCGTATCGACACCGCCCTGCAGGATGAAGTCCTCGATGAGGCGTCCCACCTCGTTGTCCGCAAAGGCTGTGACCACCGCGGTCCGAAGGCCAAAACAGCGGCGCAGGCCGCGGCTCACATTGTATTCGCCCCCGCCTTCCCATGCCCGGAAGGAACGGGCGGTGCGCACGCGTCCCTCTCCGGGATCAAGGCGCAACATGACCTCCCCGAGGGAGACACAATCGTAACGGCAATCGGATGCTGGTTTAACTGTCAGGCTCATTGGAATCAATTGGGGTTGGTGATTAAACAGCGGCCGGAAAACCTTCCGGTCTCCATCCTTCGAAGGCACATTCTTCGGCTAGTTCAGCGAAAGACTCGAGTTCCTTGCGCGAAAAAAGCAGCCCTCCATTTCGTTCGCTTGCCGCGGCGGCCTCGGCCTCGATCTGACCGGGTACGATACAACGCTCGTTTCCATGGCCCAGGATGTCCGCGATGACGGCCTTTAGATTTTCGGCCTGAGTCCTCCCACCGGCAAATGCACCCGCACTCACCGCGTCGGGATGGATGACCTGAAAGAAGAAACAGGGCGCCTGCTTTTCCCCGGCTTGTTCCCAACGGCTGCGGAGCGTGGGCAACCCGCCGCCGATAAGGCCCGCCACCAGTTCATTCACGAGGCTGAGTCCGTACCCCTTGTGCGCCCCGAAAGGAAGGAGATATTTGGCCCGTCCGGGATCCGTGGTCGGTTGGCCATCGGCATCAACCGCAGCGTCCGGCGGCAAGGGCACCCCCTCACGGGCAAATTGCTGTACCCGTCCCATCGATACCACTGAGGTCGCCCAATCGATCACCACCGGATAGCCAAGGGCTTCCGTGGTCGGAAAGCCCCAGCTGTGCGGGTTCGTGCCCAGGGTCGGGTGGACGCCCTTGAAGGGCACCACCTCCGCCAACGCCGCCGTGCAGTTGGTGTAGGCAATGTAGCCTCGCTTGGCCACGTCCATCACATAGCCGCCTCCCCACAAATAATGAAAGGCATTGTCCACACTGACCATGCCCACCCCGTGCCGGTCGGCCATCTCGACACAGGCCTCCATGGCCTCGTAGGCCACGGCCTGGCCAAGCTTGCGGT
>JBEAQI010000030.1:0-3347 GCA_041163965.1 Verrucomicrobiota bacterium
CATGCGGCCATAGCGGCCAGCACGGCGGCTGGTGGCGGCACCGTCTACTTCCCGGCAGGAAACTATCTGACTGGATCGGTGCAGATGGAGAGCAATCTCACCCTGTACCTCGACCAAGGCGCGACGCTTTTGTACAGTGGGGCTCCGGCGCATTCACCCGTTGTGGAGACCCGATGGGAGGGAACCACGGCCTTCACGCATGCCCCCTTGATCTATGCGAATCGGAAGGAGAACATAGCGGTTGTTGGTCATGGGACGCTCGACGGTCAGGGAGTGAACTGGTGGTGGCGCACGGGCGAGGATCCAGCGCGCGAGCATCTGACCCGACCATGGAAGGCCGCTTGGATAGATCTGAGAGATCGGACCCAGGCCGGAGAGCGCTTTGTAAAGGAAGATTTTTCCGAGGCCGTGAAGTTTCTTCGGCCATCCCTGCTTGTGACGTATGAGTGCCGCAACATCCGGATCGAAGGGATCACGCTGCGGAATTCTCCGATGTGGATGTTGCACCCCATTTACAGTGAGAACATCGACATTCGCGGAGTCAGTTTTGAGTCGTATGGGCCAAACGGGGACGGAATCGACATAGATTCGAGCCGCAACGTGCGGATATCCGACTGCTATTTTGATACCGAGGATGACTGCATTGTGATCAAGTCCGGCCGCGATGCGGATGGGCGGCGGGTGGGGCGTCCTTCCGAGTTCATCACCATCACAAATTGCGTGATGTACCGCGGGCACGGGGCGGTGGTGATCGGCAGTGAGATGTCCGGTGGGGTCCGGGACGTCGTGGCATCCAATATTGTCTGCTTCGGAACCGATCGCGGCATCCGCCTGAAAACAGCTCGCGGGCGCGGCGGGGTGATCGAGAATCTTCGCTTTGACAACTGGGTGATCCACGATTCTCCGCGCGAGGCGATTCAGATCAGCACCGGCTATGTCGATCTACCGGAGGAGCCATATAGTGAGCGGACCCCGACCATCCGAAATTTGGCCATCAGCAATGTGACCGTTAACGGAGCGCGGCAAGTAGTGAATATCGTCGGGTTGGAGGAGCAAGCGGTGGAAAACATCAGGCTGAGCGACATCCGCGGCTATGGAAAGACCGGGTTGATCTGCAAGCTTGCAAACGATATTGAGCTGCATGATGTGCGAATTGAGGTGGAGGAGGGCGCCCCCTTTCTGTTCACCGATTCGACCAGCCTCCATTTGGACAATCTCAGTTCCCACAAAGCTACCAAAGAGCCGGTGGTGGCCCTGCACAATGTTCGCGAGGCATGGTTGAGCGGCTGCCGTTCCCTTCCCGTAAACCGCACCTTTGCACAGGTTCTCGGGGCCGATAGCAAGTCCATTCTCCTGTCTGGCAACGCGCTGGAGGCCTCCACGATGCCCGTCTTTATCGGACCGGATGTTCCGGTTGGGGCGGTGACCGTGCGCTGAGGATGGCTTTTATTTAAAAGGAGCAGTCATTATGAAAAACAGAATCCACATCCATTCCCGATTGTTAGCTAAGATGATGACCTTCGTGGCCTTGGTGCTGATGGTGAAGGCGTATGGAGCCCCCACGGTTGTCACTGAATTCATATACACGGAGGCCCCATATCCCAGTTGCCACGCGTCGACATTGGTAGAAATTCGACCTGGCTTGCTGGGAGCGGCCTGGTTTGGCGGGACGCATGAGCGCCACCCGGATGTTGGCATTTGGTTTGCCCGAAAGGTTGACGGGGATTGGGAAGAACCCGTGGAGGTGGCCAACGGGGTTCAAGCAGATGGAACACGATTCCCAACTTGGAATCCTGTCCTTTTTCAGTCACCCGATGGGCCGCTTTTTCTGTTCTACAAGGTGGGACCGAATCCACGGGAGTGGTGGGGAATGCAAATCAAGTCGACGGATGGCGGGGCGAATTGGTCTACTCCGGAGCGGTTGCCGGACGGCATTCTCGGCCCCATCAAGAACAAGCCGGTGGTCCTTGGGGACGGCAGCTGGCTGTCAGGCTCCAGTGTTGAATCCCTTTCTACTGGGTGGCAGGTGCACTTTGAGCGGTCTGCTGATGGTGGGCAGACATGGAGTAAGACCGAACCGGTTGGAAAAGGCGTGGGCTTTGATGCCATTCAGCCCAGCATCCTGATTCACGATGAGCGCACCTTGCAGGTGTTGTGCCGTACCAAGCAAGGCACCGTTGGTATGAGTTGGTCGTATGACGCGGGTCTGACCTGGACGGAAATCAGCGCCACTGAATTGCCGAATCCCAACTCCGGGACAGACGCTGTCACCTTGCAGGATGGCAGGCACTTGCTTGTCTACAACCATTCCGCCCACTGGCCCGAACGGTCCGGAAAGGGCAGTCGGTATCCTTTGAATGTCGCCATTTCTGAGGACGGATTGAACTGGGAAATGGTTCATGTTCTAGAGACGGAGCCAATGGACGCAGGCTACGCTTACCCGGCTGTTATTCAAGCGACGAACGGGACTATTCACATCAGTTACACCTGGGATCGCAAGCGGATCAAGCACGTTGCCCTGGATCCCACGAAACTATGAGGCGAGCGGGTGCGGTGAATGCTTTTCCCAGATGGACCTTGCTTGCGGCTTTGAACACCATTGGCCTATTGGGCCTAGCTGGTGGCATTGTTTGTGCGTACGAGGTTGTGGACCCTCGCTGCGAATACAGTGTCAATCCCTTGGGCGTTGACATTGCATCGCCCCGGTTGTCGTGGAAAATTCACTCCACGGATAGGGGGGTACGGCAGGAAGCGTGGGAAATTGAGGTTTCCAGCCATTTGGTGGGTTTGTTGTCGGGGGAGGCCGATCTTTGGCGAAGCGGTCGTGTGGAGGGTGACCACACCCAGTGCATTCCGTACGCGGGCGCGGATCTCAAATCGTCGCAGCAGGTATACTGGCGGATGAGGAGCTGGCGGGAGGGGGGAGACGTGTCCGATTGGAGTGACCCTGCAATGTGGACGATGGGGCAATTGGAGGAGGCCGATTGGAGTGGTGGATGGATCGAGGCGGCCGAGGAATCTCCCTCCGTTCTGATGCGCAAGGCCTTTAAGCTTGAGCAACGCCCGCGGCGAGCACTTCTGCATGTGAGTGGTCTCGGCCACTACGAGTTACATGTCAATGGTCAACGCGTTGGTGACGATTTCCTGTCACCCGGCTGGACTGACTATGCCGACACGACCCTGTATGATACCCGGGATGTATCTGCATTTCTTGAGGAAGGCGAAAATGCCATTGGATTACTTCTTGGAAACGGCATGTACCACGTTGAGCGCGCGGGGCGGTTTGCCAAATTCGAGGGAAGTTTTGGAAGGAAGCGGGCTATTCTCGAGCTGTTGGTCGAATTCGA
>JBEAQI010000031.1:0-6324 GCA_041163965.1 Verrucomicrobiota bacterium
CGCGAGAACATGCTCATTCCCGCCATTGCCCGCGGGATGGCTGGGGCTAAGGCCTCAGCCCGATTGGCGGAGTTGCTGGAGGCCCTTGGCTTGGAGCATCGCCAACACCAGCGAATGCAGGATTTGTCAGGCGGAGAAAGGCAGCGGGTGGCGATCGGGCGGGCCCTGTTCAACCGACCCAAGGTCTTGTTGGCGGATGAGCCGACCGGCGCTTTGGACGAGCGCACTGGCGAGCAGGTTTTCGGGCTCATGAAGGAACTTGCCAAGCGCGAGGGGATGACGCTGATCATGGCCACTCATGAGCGGCGCTTTGCGGAATCCTGCGACCGCATTTTCCATGTGCGCGAGGGCTATGTCCGGGAAATTAACGATCGCGTTTGATGCCCATGAGCCGAGTAAGTGAGCGCGGTGACGCAGCCTCTGGTGAGGTCGAGGTGTCTGAGGAAGTGTGTTTTGCGGGGCGATTGCAGCGGCTCGTGGCGGGCTACAGTTTCGCATGGCTGATGGCAGCCAATTTGGTGGGACTGCTCCTCTCGGTGATGCTTCTACGTCCGACTTGGTGGGAGCCTTTCGGAGGCTTTACTTACGGGAGGTGGATGCCGCTGCATATGGACTGGCATCTTTACGGGTGGTGCGCCCTTCCCTTGGTGGGGCTGCTCATGCGTTTCATGCTGCCGTCCGGTCTGGCAGCGTTGCGCCATGCCCATGCGGCCTTGGTGGTGTGGTCTGGTGCCCTGCTTTTGCTGGGGCTGATGTGCCTCGCCGGGGAGGGCAGCGGCAAGCTATTTCTCGAATGGAAGGCAGCCTCGCGAGTGGCTTTCCCGGCGGCTCAGGTCTTCCTCTGGGTGATTTTGGCGGGCCATTTTGTGAGTCGTTACCGGTTGCAGGGACGCTTGTTGCGACTGGATTATTTACGCCTCGCCGTAGCGCTGCTGGCCATTGCCAGCCCCGTGGCGCTCTTTGTCACCAGTGGAGCTGAGGTCTACCCACCGATTGATCCCGAGAGTGGTGGAGCGACTGGGCACAGCCTCTTGGCGTCGAGCCTCGGGATTATTGTTCTTTTTGGGCTGATGCCGCACCTGCTCGGTGTTGCAGGGCGCTCAAAGAATAGCCTGAGTCGGCGAGTTTACTGGTTGGCGATGGGGCTGTCTGTTCTTGCATGGGTGGCGATCGATCACGGTAACGCTTCCAATACCCAAGTTGGTCAAATGCTTGGGTTGGCGGTATTGCTGGGGTGGATTCCCCTTGTCTGGCGATATTACGCGATGCACGACTGGGGGACCGCGGAGCGGCCATGGGTGTTGGCATTTGTCTTTTGGTGGGCGCTCCTTACGGTGAATGGCTTCATCAGTTTCCTGCCTCCCGTGCTTGCCATCGTGAAGTTTACCAATGCCATGGTGGCCCATGCCCATTTGGCGATGGCCGGCATGCTCAGTTCCTTTAATATGCTTGTGTTGAGCGCGATGGGCACGAGGCAGCAAAAGAAGGGCCCATGGGGCGACATTCCTGCTTTCGCGGGATGGCAGGTGGGGACGTTGATATATGTGTTGGTGATGACCCTGCAAGGTGTCCGGGAGGGATTGGACCCCTTCGTCTTGGTCGCGGATGACCCACTGACTCAGTTTTTATACGCCATTCGCTTGTTGGCCGGAATTTTTATGATAGCCGCTTCGGCCCGGTGGCTTTGGTTAAGCAGAATGGGAGCAGGTGTTTTATGAAAAGATCCACGCAAAAAATTGGAACAGCTGGAATTGCTCTCTTTGCCGGGTTGATGGATAGCTTGACGGGGGTCCTTCTTATGACCGTTCCGCTTCTGACACTCCGCCTTATGGGAGTCGAGGCGCCCTCCGAAGCGGTGCCATATGTCCGTTTCATGGGGGCTTTTATTTTTGCAGTGGGTAGCTTATACTTGTGGGGATTGCTATCGGTTGCCCTATTGGGGACGTGGAAGGGCGTTTTCTGCATGTACTATGCCACGGCCTGGATTCGGGCAGTGATCGGTGTCTTTAGCACGGTGGCGATCCTGAGTGGCGGGCTTGGGTTGGAGTGGGGTGTGGTCCCGTTAACGGACATTTCATTGGCCATTTTCCAGGTTGTCTGGCTCCTGAAGGGAGGAATTCCGCGACATGTCTAGCACGCTTGGTTCCGTCCGCAGGGTACCCCTTCGCTCAGCCGCCTTGGTGGCGGTGGTCTTCTTTTATTTTCTTATCTTTGCCCAGTTTGGATTTTTGCACCTGCTGGACCGACTCGAGTCTCCCGGTCTGGTGAAGGGCGGGATGGCCATGATGGCCGCGGGGGGTATCCTTGGGTCCGTTATGGCCGCACGCGGCGGTTCCTTGAATCAGCTGTCCCTGCGCTTGCGCGTTGGGTTTCTCGGCAGTGCCGCGGTGGCGGTGGCCTCTGCATGGATGGAGGGTCTTGCCTTGCTCTTCCTCGCCGGCGCGCTGGGCCTTTGCGTGGGGACCTTGACGGTCAGTCTGGTGGGGTTTCTTGGCCAGACCGTACCGCGAGCCCATGTTGGGAGCGTCTGTGGCTGGGGGACTGGTCTGGCCTACGCGGCCTGTAATATTCCGCCATTGTTTCTGGCCTCAGCCGAGGACCACGCGGTGATGGCTGGTCTTGCCGGGCTCATCGGTTGCGGGCTGGCATGGACGGACGGGTCGGCCCAGTCCATACCAGCAATTGGGGAGGACGCTGGATCCGCGGGGCGCGGATGGATTGGACTGATAGTGGTCACGTTTACAGCGCTGGTCTGGCTGGATAGCGCGGCCTTTCGCGTCATTCAGAGTGACTCGCTTATACGCGATTCCCATTGGGCTGATCCGGCCCACATCTGGCTGATCGGTCTGAGTCACTTAGCCGGGGCCGTTTTTGCGGGTTGGTGGATCGACCGGCGCGGATTTACCCTTCCACTGCTGGGCGGCTATTCTCTGCTGGCCATTGGTTATTGGGTGATGCTGGGCCATTTTGGCGGAGCGCTGGGCGGGGGCTTGTACGCGGTGGGGGTCTCGCTTTATTCGGCCCCCCTTGTTGCGGTGGCCTTGAAACAGGGCCAAGCCGCGACTGCCAGCGGGCGGGCGGCTTGGCTCTTTGCGGTGGCTGGCTGGCTCGGATCGGGAATGGGAATTGGAATGGCGGATGACCTTGGACGCGTTCCATGGTGGATTTGGGGCACCTTTGGCGCGGTACTGCTCCTGAGTCTAAGTGGGCTGGCGTCGACTTATCGGAGGACCGCGGTATGAGGCGCGATCTTACCCTTTGGCTGGCGGTGCTCGTCTCCTCTACTGTGGCAGTTGGGCTGACAACACGGCTTCCTCAGGAAGCGTTGCAGAGCGTTGATTTGGCCAACCATGGCCGGGCCGTGTATATTGCCGAGGGCTGTGTGCATTGCCACTCCCAGTACGTTCGCCCGGTGGGGCCCGACCGCGAATCGTGGGGACCGGTGACGCTGCCCGAGGTTGCGCTTGCACAGCGACCCGTCCTGATCGGAAACAGGCGACAGGGACCTGATCTCGCCAATGTCGCCCTGAGGCGGTCAATGGATTGGAACCGGCGTCATCTGATCGATCCCCGTTCAGTGAGTCCAGCGTCCCGCATGCCTGCCTATCCCCATTTGTTTAGCGGCGATGGGAGTCGTGGGGAGGCATTACTGGCCTATCTCAATCAATTGAAGCCAGCCTTGAATGAAGCTACAGAAGCGGTCATAGAGGCGGAAAAGAATTTTGCAGAATGAAGATCTTAATTGTAGAGGATGATATCCGCATTGGGCGCTTTGTAGAAAAGGGCCTTCGCGAAAACGCGTACACGGTGGTGTGGTGTCGAGGGGTGGTCGAGGCCATGGATGTCATGAGTGAGAGCGGGTTTGACCTGGTCATCCTCGATATTGGCTTGCCGGATGGCAATGGCATGGACTTGTTGCGGGCCTGGCGGGCGGCACGGTTCAACGAACCCATTCTGATTCTGAGTGCGCGCGATTCCGTAGATGATCGTGTCCATGGGCTGAACCTTGGGGCAGATGATTATTTGCCCAAGCCTTTCAGTTTTGAGGAATTGTTGGCGCGGGTAAGGTCCTTGCTCCGTCGGCAAGGATCGGCCCGGCAGACCCGGATGACCCATCGAGGCATTGAGATGGATTTGTTATCCCGCGCAGTGACCTTTGATGGGAAGCCAGTCGAACTCACCAATCGCGAGTTTGCCCTGTTGGAATTGTTTATGATCAACAAGGGGCGTACCCTGACCCGGACGCAGATCGGAGAAAAAATCTGGGATGCGCATTACGATATGCAGACCAACCTGATCGACGTGTACGTTCGCAAACTGAGGCAGCATTTTCCGTTGGAGGATCCCCCGTTTATAAAGACCGTCAGATCAGTGGGGTATTTGATGCCATGAGGTCGATCTCCTTCAGGCTGACGATTTGGTACGCGGTGGTCGTGACCCTGACCGTGGCGGGTTCCCTGCTGGCGGGCCGGTTTTTCATGGAGCGGTATTTGATTCGCGGACTGGACCTGATGGTGGACGCTGAATTCGAGGAGGTTCGCGGTCGCATTGAGGCCACAGGTGAAGACCCCTCCCGGGAGGCCATCGTCGAGGCCATCCGCCACCATGCCGAACTCGACACCGCTCTGTATTATTTCCAAATCAACCACAACCATGAGGAGATCATTTTCCGCAGTGCGAATCTGGGGGGACATGAGTTGCCCCCGAGTCTGCACCGGTCTGTTCCCACAACCATTGAGCATCCTTACCTCGGGTTGATCCGGGCCAAAGAGTATGCGATCGGCGATCTGGATGTGCACATTGCCGCGTCTCTGGCGAATGTCGGTCTTCTTTTTGAAAACTACAACCGGCTCAGCCTGTACGTGGGCCTGGTTGTGCTGGTCCTGAGTGTGGGTCTGGGCTATCTGCTCAGCAGAGTCGCGCTGAATCCCGTTCGTTCCATTCAAGCCTCCGCGAGTCGCATCACCGCTTCAAATTTTAATGAGCGGATCGACGTCCCGGCCACAAAAGACGAGATTGCCCGTATGGCGGAGCTCTTGAATGAGATGCTGGACCGTTTGCAGGCCGCCTACCAGTTGGTCAAGCGGTTCACGGCCGAGGCTTCGCATGAATTGAGAACGCCGCTTTCCATCATTCGCTTGCAGGCGGAGCGCTTGATGCGCGCGGATGGCCTGAGTGAGGCCGATAGAATCGATTGCCTTCAGGATCAATTGGACAGCATTGAGCGCCTCAATAAGTTGGTGGACGACCTGCTCTTTCTTGCGAAGGCGGATGCCGGGGTCATGCAGTTGAATAAGAAACGGGTCGCCTTGCGGTCGTTTGTGGAGGATTTTGCGGAAGATGCGCGCCTCTTGGCAGAGGAGCAGTCCGTGATATTTGAGGTGCGTGGACAATTGGATTTTGAATGCAGCTTTGATCCTGTGTGGATCCGGCATGTCTTGTTAAATCTGTTGTCGAACGCCCTGAAGGTGAGCCTTTCCGGAAACCGGCTGGAACTGGAGGTCCTCACCGATGGGAAGTTCCTGGTGCTGGCCATGTCCGATGAGGGACCCGGTGTTCCGCCGGAAAAGCTCGAACAGGTATTCGAGCGGTTTCATCGCCTGGAGAGCCAGACCGATTCCGTTGGAAGCGGTCTGGGGCTGGCCATTTGCAAAAGTATCATGGCACGGCATGGGGGCAGTATCGTTGCCCGGAACCGGTCGCCTCACGGCTTGAGGGTTGAGGCGACCCTGCCCCTTGGCGGGGGCCGCATCTTTGCTGTCCAATGACTGTCGTGATTCTATTGATACCGATTTTTCTGGGAGGAGCGCTGTGGCTGGGCTGGGGGAGGCGTTCCACTTGGCAGGAGACCACAGGTTGGTCTTCCTTGACGCACGCCGAACAGGCCCGTTTTTCTGCCGGAAAGAAGGCCCTTGAGGAGGAGAGTGGGGCGCCATTGGTCCGCTGGTACGGCCATTCCACCCTCTTGATTGAATGGGCAGGTGTCCGCATGGTGGTCGATCCTGTGGTGCGCCGGTCCTTGTCGATTATCCCTCGTCTTTTTGACGGGCTCCGTCTCGAGACGGGGTTGCCCTTTGACAGCGTCCTGTTGACCCATGCCCATATGGATCACTTCGATCCCGCATCGATCGCCAAGCTGACCCAATGCGGTATCATCCTGCCTGCAAGGACCGAGCGTTTTCTCCCCAGATCGCTGGTCGGCAATGCTCCTTTGACCGTCGCGGAGTTGAGGAAACCGATACAGGTGGGAGCGGTGGAGATCATTCCCTTGCCCGCGGTTCACGGAGGCTGGCGTTATCCGTGGCAACGCGGCTTGGAGGCCCT
>JBEAQI010000032.1:0-3333 GCA_041163965.1 Verrucomicrobiota bacterium
AACATGGACAAATCATTCACCTCGGTGAACGGGATTGCTCCGTCCAGCGACGGCATCAGAAAGTCATCGAAGAAGCCCCCTCTCCCTTCGTGACCCCGGAATTGCGCCAGGCCATGGGTGAGGCCGCTGTCAAGGCCGCCAAAGCCTGTGACTACTGGAACGCCGGCACCATCGAATTTCTCGTCGATAAACATAGAAACTTCTACTTTATCGAGATGAACACGCGCATTCAGGTGGAGCACCCGGTGACTGAGGAAGTCACCGGAATCGACCTCGTCAAGGAACAGTTGCGCATCGCCTCCGGCGAACCCCTCGGCATCACCCAAAACGATGTTCAAATCAAAGGCCACGCCATCGAATGCCGCATCTGCGCGGAAAATCCCTCCATGAATTTTGCCCCCTGCCCAGGCGAAATATCGCTCTACTACCCACCGGGTGGCCATGGAGTACGGGTCGACAGCCACATTTACGGCGGCTACACCATCCCGAAATACTATGACAGCATGATCGCCAAGGTCATCACCGTGGCCCGCTCCCGTTCCCTCGCTCTTGCTCGAATGGACAGGGCCCTCAACGAGTACCTCATACGCGGAATTCACACCAATATCCAATTCGCCAAAGCCGTTATCAATGATCCGGAATTCGCGCGCGGAAACTTCACTACCCGCTTCATCGAGGAATTTCTCGGAAGAACGCCGAAAACGCTTTTCCAATCCACACAAGACCGCTAATATAAAAAATTTACTGAACTATTCTAAACCTTTTTAACCCTCATTCTGCCATGCTAGAACACGACTCAGAGGAAAAATCCAGCGCTCACGAACTGCTTCAGGAAGACTCGGGACTTGGCAGTATCAGGATCAACAACGAAGTGGTGGCCCACATCGTAGCCATGGCCGCCCGCGAAATCCCAGGGGTTGTTGGCCTCGCCAGCGGCGGCCTCAAACAGGATATCGCCGGTCTGTTCGGCGGCCGCAAGGAAACCGGCGCCGCCGTAAACATCAACGAGACCCCTGCGGGGGCCTATCACATCCGCGTCAAATTGATCCTCACCTTCGGCGTCCAGTTGGCAAAGGTCGCCCAGTCCGTCCAGGAAGCTATTCGTGACCAGGTTGAAAATATGACCAACAAGGATGTCGGTCGTGTCGATGTCATTGTCGATGGCATCAAACGGGAAGCCCCAGAAGCGGAAACCATTGCCGATCTGGAATAATTCGGAGGAATGCGCCTAATGGCCACTCTCGAACAGTTGAAATGGATTTTCAGTCACCTCCTTCAGCCGCCTTACGCCTACTACGCGGCGGTTGCCGCCAGCCTCTTTATCCTGCTGCTCGTCATTCGGGCCTATCGGAAATCGCACCGCGCCATTGTGCCTTTCAAAACACAGGGAGGGAACATCGAAATCGCTCCTCATACCCTCCGCAGCGTCATGCAAAGCGCCGCCCAAAGCGTCCAAGGGGTTCACAAATGCGCCTGCCAGCACTTTATCCGTCGTCATCAACTGGGGGTGAGAGTGAAGCTCCAGCTTCAGGCTAATCACTCCCTGCGAGATGTGGACGCCGCAATCAAGGAGCGAATCCGGACCACCCTACTGGAACAATTTGGCATGGAAACCGTCGACCCGATCCATATCCGAGTCTCGCGGATTGTGGGAAAGCCTCTTCTACACCCGCCGAACCAGCTTGCCCCCACAGAGGTATCGACGATTTCCCCCTCTTATGATCCGGACCTGTCCACCGCCCCATCCCCATCGGCACTGACACGGGAAAATCGGGACCCTCTGTCCTGAGAGCGGCCACCGGAAACATAGCCGTGTTGTTCATGCCATGCCCTCCTAGTGGATTCTACGCTATCTTGGATGCGAGCTATGTCAGCGAACGAGATTGGATCGCTAAGGGCCGTGCCCTTATGGAGGGGGGAGCGAGCTTGCTCCAGATTCGTGCCAAAGGGCGGCCGGCCACCGCTGTGCTCGCCCTCGCGCAATCCATCCTGCCTCTGGCCCAAACGTATGGCGTACCTCTGATCATTAATGATCATCTGGAAGTAGCCTTGCTATTGCCCGACGCCGGCCTCCACGTCGGTCAGGAAGATCTCTGCCCCGTAACAGCGCGCCGTCAACTCGGACCGGATCGTCTCCTCGGACTCTCAACGCATTCCTCTGAACAGGTGCAGCAGGCCCTCCATCAGACGCATCTGCTGTCCTACTTCGCCGTCGGCCCAATTTTTCCCACGGGAACCAAGCCGGATTATGTTCCCGTCGGACTCGATCTGCTGCGCCAAACCGTCGCCCTCTCACCTGCCATTCCCGTCTTTGCCATCGGGGGCATCACCCGCCTCACTCTAGGTCACGTTCTCGAAACGGGGGTCCGTGGCGTCGTGGCTGTCTCCGATCCGCTCCTCGATCCGGATACCGCTGGGGCCACCGCCCAATTCGTCCAACGCATTAACGGGTCCTACGCTTGACAGTCGACCGGAGCCTTCTGCATTTTCCGCCTTGCCCACTATTCCAATGAGCGCACTGCCAAAAGTCATAACGGTCGTTTGCACTGGTAACGTTTGCCGAAGCCCAATGGCCCGCAAACTCCTGGAGCATGCCCTGCGCGCTCAACCGGAGCCTCTTTGCTCCATCGAAGTGCGCTCGGCCGGCGTCTCCGCCTTCGCGGGGGATCCGCCCTCCTCCAATTCTATCAAAGCCATGCTGCCGGTCCGTCTGGATATTTCTGGCCACCGCAGCCACCCCCTGCACGCAGATTTAATTGATCAATCAGATCTCATCCTGGGAATGACCAGCAGTCATTTGCAGCTCATTCGGGAAGCTCACCCCACCCTCAGCGCAGATCTGAAGCGCTTCAGAGAATGGATGCCGCACGGCTCCAAAGAAGTCCCTGATCCGTTCGGCGGACCTCTGGAACTGTATGTCGAGACACGCGACGCCCTCGCTGAGGCCATTCCTTCCATCATCAATCACCTCAAATCCCTGATCCATGAACATTAGCCTTGGATGCGATCACGGCGCCCTTTCCCTCCGGCAGCCCGTCTTGGATTTTCTCGCCCTCCAAGGGCATGAGGTCATCGACCATGGAACCTTCACCGCAGACTCCGTCGATTATCCGGATTATGCCCGGCTCGTTTGTGAAGACCTCCTCAATGGTAGCGCCGATTTTGGTATCCTCATCTGCACCACCGGGATCGGGATGAGCATGGCCGCCAATAAATGGCCCGGCATCAGGGCCGCGCTTGTTCACCACGAGGATGAGGCCGAACTGACCCGGCGCCATAATCATGCCAATGTCCTTTGTCTGGGAGCCTTGCACACCACCGCTTACGAAGCCG
>JBEAQI010000033.1:0-3646 GCA_041163965.1 Verrucomicrobiota bacterium
GCGAGGGCGGCGGAGTCCGGGAACAGTTCAAGCAGCGCCGAAAGGAGGACGATATTGGCCGGTTCCTCCTGGAGAATCTGGGCAAATTGGAGCAGTTCCTGTTTCGAGGCAGTGGTCTCGAGTATATCCCGGAGCTGCAACCAGTTGGCGCGCGTGGCACGGGTCAGAATACTCAGGTAGAAACTTTCGAGCGGGGCGATGGAGGGAGCCGGAGCTTCGGCGGTGGCGAGGGCGCGGAGCAGATCATCCCGCAGCTGATCAGGAAAGGCGGAGGCCTGTTCAAGGAGGGCCACGCAGAGGAGCGTGGCCTCGAGCGGTTGTCCGGCGGTGGAATGGACAGGATAGAAGCGTTGCCAGCCCGAGAGTCCGGCGGTGGCGAGAATCCGTTGTACCAGTTGGTTGGGGCTCTGCTCCAGAAAGCCGCGCAGGTGGGTGCGATGAGCGGCTGGCAAGAGGGCAGGAATGACGTGCGGGGTGTCTGGCCGGAGGGCGTTGGCGCGGGCGAGAAACTGCTCAAAGTAGGGGGCCGGGCCACCGCTCCAGCGGTACGCCGGCTCCTGTTCGATGATGGCGTTAAGGCGGACCCGCCAGGTTGGGTCAAGGTTGGGAAAGCGGACCGATTCGAGGGCTTCGATGAGCGGAAGGGCGATCCCCGGTCGCCCTGCGTCGAGGTGCCGGTCGATGGCCTGCGGGAGGGTCGGGGTCGCCTCCGCGGCGGCCTCCAGAACAAGGGGCGAAATGGAGCGGAAGTAGGCCGGCACGCTCATGCCCAGCCAGAGCGCGCCCATGGCGAGGAACAAGCTGAGCAGGGCCAGCGAGCCGCGGTGCAGAAGCTGCCGCGGCGCGGGGGAAGGCCGGTCTGCAGGAGGGCTTGCCATGAGGGCCCTCTATTTGACTGGACAGACCAACCGGTGCAAGCTGTTAAGTTAAGACGTTGGGATGATTCTAAGAGTTACGCGTTATGGGGAAGCTGTTTTGCGAGAGGCCGGTGAGCGGGTCGACGTTTTTGACGCTGCCCTGAGGAAATTGGTCGAGGACATGGTTGAGACCATGTATGCCGCGGAGGGGATTGGATTGGCGGCCCAGCAAATCGGAGTGCCGCGGCAGATTTGCGTGGTGGACCTCTCCCTTTTGCCCGAGGAGGACCTTGACTACGAGCTGGACGGCAAGCGGGTCCCGATTGACCTGATCATGCCAATGGCGATCATCAATCCCGAGTTGACGGTATTGCCCGGTTCGGTCGTCGCGGCCGAGGAAGGCTGCCTCTCTTTTCCGGCGATTCGCGCTGATATTCCTCGGGTGGAGGCCATTGAGGTGGCCTTTCAGGACGTCAAGGGGGAGCCCCATCGCTTGCGCTGTCGCGGCTGGTTCGCGCGGGTGGTGCAGCATGAGGTGGACCATTTGAAAGGGGTGCTGTTCATCGATCATCTCGATCGTCGGCAGCTGCGTTTGCTTGAGCCCCGGCTGACGCGATTAAAGGGGCGGGTGGAGCGCGAGATGCGGGACCCTTCCAACTGACCATGAAGATTGAACAAGTTGCGGTCCAGCTCTACACCCTGAGAGAGTTTTTGACGACACGGGAAGGGTACCAAGAGAGTCTGCAAAAGCTTGCGGACATCGGGTATCGGTCCGTGCAGGTGGCGGGTCCACGACCCATTTCTGAGGCCGAGATTGCGGCCCTCTGTGCGGAAAAGGGGCTGATTATCAATTCCAGTCACGAGGATCCCCATCTTATTCTCGAGTCTCCGGATCGCGTCGTGGAGAATCTGGAGGCCTTTGGCTGCCGGTATGCCACGTATCCCTTTCCGAAGGATTTGGATGTCCGTGATGTGGCGGCTCTTGGCAAGCTGGTGCGGGCGTTGAACCGATCCGGGGAGGTGCTGTGGAAGGCTGGCAAGTCCCTTGCCTATCACAACCACGCCATCGAGTTGGAGCTGGTGGAGGGCCAACCGATTCTCGAGATCATTTATGGCGAGACGGATCCCCGTTACCTGCAGGCCGAAATCGATACGTACTGGGTGCATGCCGGTGGGTCGTCACCAGCAGCATGGTGTGCGCGTCTGCGCGAGCGTCTGCCGCTGGTGCACCTGAAGGATTACCGCGAGGAACACGGCAGTCCGGTCTTTGCGGAAATTGGTTCCGGGGAGCTGGATTGGCGGACCATTATCGCCACTGCGGAGGCGTGCGGGTGCCAATGGTTTATCGTCGAACAGGACATCTGTCCCGGTGATCCCTTTGAGTCCCTCGAAAAGAGCTTCCGTTACATATATGATCACCTTGTTTAGCACGGTCCCATGATTCGCCAGACCCGACAGCGGCTCGCGATTGAGGCTTTTCTCCGGGCGGAGGACCGTCCCCTGAGTCCGCACGAGATTCACCGCGGGGCGCAGCGACTTGTTCCCAGCATGGGCTTGCGGACCGTTTACCGCCAGCTCAAGGACATGTCGGCGGAGGGGCTTGTGGTGGGCGTCGATTATCCCGGCCAGCCTTTGCGGTATGAGCGGACTGGGGCGGGGCACCGGGCCCATTTTATCTGCCACGGGTGCGCGAAGGTCTACGCATGGGAGGCAGAGGTGCCAGATGTTGAGGTGAGGGCTCCAGTCGGCTACATGATGACTGGTCAGGAGACCGTCTTTTACGGTTACTGTCCCACCTGTGTTGCGTCCTCCCGCTTGGCGGCCGCCGACGGCGGGGCCTGATGCTCTTTCAGCTCCGGCCATAGCGCGGTGGCGATGGCCGAGAAGGCATCTGCCATGAGAGGCCCCGGAATCGTCAAGGGTGCGTACGGGAGCCATTCGATACGACCCGTCTGGATGGCCTCTACCTGCTGCCAAACCGGGTGACGCGGGAGATTGGCGACTATTTTTTCCAGCCGGGCCTGGGCCTCATCGGTTTCCGCGCGGCGCAGGAGAATGACCTCCGGGTTGAGGAGGAGGAGGGTTTCCAGCGAGACCTCGCCCCATGAACTGCCGATGGCGCTTGCCAGATTGGTGCCGTTGGCCGCTTCAATCAGTTCAGTCACCCAGACCCCCGAGCCCGGTGCCCAACCCGGTTGGGCATTTTCCTCGATTGAGAGCAGAAAGAGGGCCCTTTTTGGTGGCAGTTGGTCTACTCCGGCTAGGGCCATCGCGTCGAGAGTGGCTTGCCTTGCCGCTCTCAGGCGGGCGAGCAAGCGCACCGCTTTTCCCGGAACGCCAGTGGCGCGGCCGATGGTTTTGATGTCTTCAAGGAGGTCCTCGAAGGAGGTGTGCTCAAGCGCGATGGCCAGCGTGCGGGGTGGCTGGCTGATGGCATCGAGGACCTCCGGTGGCGTCAGGTTGGAGGCGATGATCAGATCCGGAGAATAGGCTGCGATCCGTTCCCGGTCCGGTTGGTCGATGCGCCCAATATGGGCCCCGGCGTCCCGCATGGCCATGGCCTCAGCGGGCATGTCGCACCATTCCGTGACCGCCATGAGGTGGTCGCCCATTTCCATGGCGTGGAGCAACTGTGTGATTCCCGGAGCGAGCGAGATAAAATAGCGCGGCTGCTTTTCCAGGCGCACGGTGCGCCCGTAGTCATCGAGGACTTCCAGTGGATAGGTGCCTTCGGGGGCGGTTTGGGCGTGCCACGGATGTGGTTCGCGCGATATCTTGCGCTCCGGGAG
>JBEAQI010000034.1:0-2786 GCA_041163965.1 Verrucomicrobiota bacterium
AGATGGAGAACCGTAGCCCATCGCACCGCCATCTCTATCCACACCCGCGTCGGGTCGCCTATCGCTATCTAAATCGAAAAAGGGAAAGGCGGCAAGGTGCCCATTTGCCTGAATCCAAGACCCGTTTGGTGCTCTAGCTCCAAGATGCGGTCTTTCGGCACCTTGAAGTGGTGGGAGATACTGGAGTTGAACCAGCGACCTCATGCGTGTCATGCATGCGCTCTAACCAACTGAGCTAATCCCCCGTCACACGGTCAAGGACCAGAAACCCCAACCCTGTGGAGAAAGGGATTGGCTTGTCAACCACAAGTTGTCAGCAGAGCCTAGAAGCACTTTAATTTGAGGATGAAGGAAGCTTGCAGTGCCCCGTCAGGCTTTGCAATTGTCCGGCAAAGTTATGTTGCAACTCCTGCGCATTGAAAATCTGGCCCTCATGGAGGGGGTTTCTCTCGAATTCGAAGGCGGCTTCACCGCCGTCACAGGGGAGACGGGCGCGGGAAAATCGATCCTCTTGGGGGCGCTTGCCCTGCTGGCGGGGAACCGCGCCGACAAAACCCTCATCCGGCAAGGCGCGGAATCGTGTCTTGTGGAGGCGGCCCTGCTGGTCCGCAACCACCGCATGGAGCGCTTCCTCGCGGAGGCCGGATTGCCCCCCTGCGATGACAATCTCCTTCTCCTCAGGCGCATCCTACATCGGGACAAGGCCTCGCGCATCTTCATCAACGGGGGTATCGCCACCCTCGCTCAGCTGCAGGCCCTCGGCGAATATTGGATCGACTTCCACGGACCAGGAGAACCACAAAAACTGTTTCTAGAGAGTGAACAATTGGCTCTCCTCGACCTCTATGGCGGCAGTCAAGAGGCGCGAAAAGACGTTGCCGCTGGATACCGCTCATGGCGAAACCTGCTCGAAGAGATCGCCGAGGTCCGGGAATCCGGCAAATTGACTCCGGAGGAAGTCGCTTTTCTCCGCTCTCAGCTAAAGGAAATCGAGGCCCTCCAGCTCAGCGAGGAGCGTGTCCAAAAACTGGAGGACACCCATAAGCGCCTCTCCGCTTCCGATGACCTGCATCACTATTGTGACAAATTGGAACACCTCTTTCTCGACTCCTCCGGCATTTGCGAACGGCTGCGGGAAAGCCTCCTGCAGGCCCGCAAATTGGCCAGCTTGGATAGCGCCGCGGAGTCCTTGGGGGACCGCATCGAGTCGATGCTGATTGAAGCCGGTGACATTGCCAACGAATGGGCTCAACTCGCCGGGGAGGCTCACTTCGAACCGTCGCAAATCAAGCAGATCAAAGCCGACATGGAAGCGTGGCTGCAACTACGTAGGCGCTACGGCCCGACAGTGGAGGCCGTCCTCAACAAGGCCGCCTCGATTCGGGAACGACTGCATCGGCAACAGAATATGGAGCAGATTCTGGAAGAACTATTGGCCAAAGCCGACAACGCCGAGGCCCATTTGCGCGAGCAGGCCCGGGACCTCCGCTCCCAACGGCTTCAAGCCGCCCAACAACTGGGCCGCGCCACCGAAAGCCTCCTCCGCCAGTTGGGATTCAAGAAACCGCGGCTGTCCATCGATTTGCTGCTCCGCAAGGATCTAGCCGCCCACGGAGACTGCGATTGCAGCATCACCTTCGCCCCGAATCCGGGCCTGCCCTTGATGCCGCTGAACAAGATTGCCTCCAGCGGGGAGCTAGCCCGCGTCATGCTCGCCATCAAGTCCGTTCTCGCCGCCGTGGACGCCACCCCCGTCCTCGTCTTTGACGAAGTCGACGCCAATATCGGCGGCGAAGTGGCCACCGCGGTGGCGCGTATGCTCCGGCAACTGGGAACCGCCCACCAAGTCTTTTGTATCACCCACCTTCCGCAGGTCGCCTGTGTCGCAAAATCTCACTACATCGTCACCAAGGAACAGGGGGAGGACTCCACCTCTGTGGCCATATTGCGGGTCGACAAAGACCCGTCCCTCCGACTGGACGAGTTGGCCCGCATGCTGGGTGACCGCTTGTCGGAATCTGCCCGCCGTCATGCCGAGGAATTGCTCTCCCAGAGCGTTTCTGAATGATGCGGGGCTAATCGAGATAGACCAATTTCAGCGGGCGTTGGTCCACCAGTTTGGGGCTCCAGTTGCGCACCCGCGGATCGATGAGGAAGGCGTTCGTGTACCAATACAGCGGCAGTACCGGAAACGCCGCCAGCATCCGGCTTTCGGCCTCGTGCAGCACAGCATCGCGCTCCTCCTTCTGAAACAGTCCGATCGACCGATACAACAGCTCGTCATACCGCGGATCCGCAAAGCCGGTTTCATTGTTCGCACTGACGGAAAGGAGATTTTGCAAAAAGGAAAGCGGATAGAGGCTACCAATCCAACCGGCGCGGGCGATGTCATAATTCATATTGTTCGTCGCATCGAGATAGACCTTCCACTCCTTGTTCGTGAGCGTGATCGTCACCCCGAGTTCCTCTCGCCACATCGCTTGAATCGCCTCCGCGATCTTCCGATGGTTATCACTGGTGTTGTAAAGAAATTCTATGGCGGGAAATCCCTTTCCCTCTGGGAAACCGGCCTCCGCCAACAACTGCCTCGCCCGATTGGGATCGTGCACCTCCCGCCATGGAGGCTCGTAGCCACTTAATCCAGCGGGCACAAACCCATGAGCCACCCGCTCCCCTCCACGGAGAATACTTTGAACGATCTGTCGACGGTCAATGGCCAAAGAGAGGGCCTCCCTTACCCGCTGGTCGTCGAGCGGTGGTCGGGTCGTGTTCATCTTAAGATAGTA
>JBEAQI010000035.1:0-13175 GCA_041163965.1 Verrucomicrobiota bacterium
CTGCTCATTCCCCTGCCCGAGAAACTGGACCAGCCAGAGCAGGGTTCCCTGGACGATAAGGCTGCCACTGAAGGCGCCGAGAAAGCGAAAGGAGGAAAGGACGGTCCGCTCCTCGGAGCGCGAGGTCATCACCCCCATTAGTGCCGAGTATGGGACATTGATGGCGGTGTAAGCCATCCCCACCAAGGTGTAAGTGGCATAGGCCCAGATGAGCTTGCCAGTCATGCCAAGATCCGGCGTGGTGAAGGTAAGGACCCCGGTTAAAATCAGCGGCAGGATGCCCCAGACCAGCCAGGGCCGGAATTTCCCGAAGCGGGTTTCCGTCCGGTCGGCAATCATACCCATCAGGGGATCGTTGATGGTGTCCCAGAGGCGGGTAACAAGAAACATGGTACCGACAGCCGCAGCGGATATGCCAAACACATCCGTGTAGAAATACATCAAGAACTGTGCAAAAGTACTGTAGAAGAGACACGAGGCTGTGTCACCAAGGGCATAGGCCGTCTTCTCAGGCAATTTGACGTGCAGGGGATCGGCCTTCCCTTTGACAGCCAGTAAGGGGGAATCTTTTTCCATCAGGGTACTTTGTTTGCCACTTTCAACTAGAAAGTGAAGCTATTGGTGACGAAGAAGCTCCTGCCCTCGCTGATGCGGTAAGCGGCTCCTGAACCATCCGGTTGGACCGTGATCGGGATTAGCTCATTCTTTCCAAAGGCATTGCGCACATTAAGCTGGATGCGCCACTTCACGCCCTCGGAGATCTGGCGTTCGTAGCCGACCCAGAGGTCGACGTTGTTCTCGACTGGTCCGTAGAAGGGATTGTCGATGTCATACTTGTAAAACGGTGCCAACTCGGCGTCGATGACCGGATAGCCAATGACGATCTTGTCCTGCCAGCGGTAGCCACCGCCGATGTTCAGACCCTGGAGGGTGCCGTCGCGGAAGCTGTAGTTGGTCACCAGATTGAATCGCCAGGGCCGCATCTCCGGTACCGGGGCACCTTCCAGCAGGCGCTGCAGGCTGTAGCCACCGTAGAATTCCGCCAAGTACTTGCTCCTGTAGGTCGCCATGCCCGGGCCGTAGTAGCCACCCCAGAATCGCACTTCTCCCGCCTGAGTGTTCATCCAATCCCAACGCTCTTCCACCCACTTGGCATATCCTTCGGCGAGGTTGCGCCGGATGGCAGTTGTCTTGGCAGCGTTTAAGGTGAGATTCCAGTTCGGCGTGACCTGGGCCGTGAATTCGATTTCAACCCCTTTTGACTCGACGTCGCCGGTCACGGCCATCCCGTTGAGGTATGTAATGTTGATCCATTCCTCCGTGTCGCCCGCTTCCCACTTCTCGAAGTTGTATCCCCAGGCATTCTGCATTTCAATGGGGGCCGGTTTGGCGAAGAAAGCGTCGAAGATCTGTAGCATTTCATCGCGTGCCTCCTCAACGGTCTGGTCGGGCGCCGGCTGGTAGGGCAAGAAAAATTCGCCGTTCGCTTTCCCCCCAAACTTGGCGGGATTATTAAAATCCTCTTGGAAGGCGCCATATCCCCGCTGCTCCTCCCATGCGGTCTTGGCCATGGTGGCAAACTGGTAGGCCCATGCCTCGCCGTAACCGACGAGATAGTTCTCCGGCAGGGAATCCGTGACAGTGGCGTCTTTGACCTTCGTGTCGTACCAATTCACCTTCAGGATAAACCGGTTGTTCATCGCACTGGCGGTAAATCCGTAATCACGGGTTGTCCCGCTCGGCGATGCAATTGGCTGGCCAAAAACATCAACCCGCCCGGAAGCGGGCTGGAAGTTTTCACCCTCGTAGTAGAAGAGGCTGAAATTGGAATTCCACGGGAGGCGCTTGTTGACGAATTCCGGGCTGTGCAGGACAACGCCCCAAGTGAGTGATTCACCAGTGACGGTCTGGAGGGGCTCATCGGGCAATACCGCGTTTGGATCATTCAGGTTCATCGTCCCCACAAGCTCGGGACTTGGGGCATCCTGATCGTTGTATAGAGCGGGAATGGCGGCACGGTAGGTGGACTCCGAGTCCTTGCGCCAACCACCGGTAAATATCAGCTTGTCTGAGAGGAGATAGGCCTGCCAGGTTACGCCCTCTGATTCGAGGTCGACAAACTCGTTGGTCGCATAGGTGTAGAGGAACTGGCGGTCATCCGTGTCCCCGCTCCACACCGTCAGAGGGTTGGGAGTATAGCCCACATAGCGATTGAGGTCCTTCCTATCCAGGGACGGATCAGCAGTCGTCCAATCAAACAACGGCACCGTCGTCTCCCGCGGAGGCAGGCGGGTGGCACCGATGCCCTGCAGTTTGGCGCCGGCAGCAGAAGCCATACCACGCATATCCGGGCCAATGTAACTGAGGGTTGAAATAGACCGGTTGGCCTGAGCGATATTGAATCCGGACCACTCATACGAATCATTCCCTGCCGCCGCGGACGACCATTGGCCACTGTTCGAGGAGAACTCGGTTCCGCTCTTAAGGCCGGTGATGACATGCCGACCAAGGCCTTTCGCGAGCCATGAATCAGCATCCATAAAGTCGCGGAAATCGAAGTCGAGGTAGGCGGTCAGACGGTAGGCTTCGCGTTCGCGATGCTCCGCCCTGTTGTTGCCGCCGCGAGTGCCAACATATGGCCTTCCAACATTGGGATTCGGCTCACCGGTCGTGTAAAACTCGTTTGTATCGAAGGAAATAGCATAGCCGTTCCAACCGATCGGATTGGTGGTCCCGCTGTCCATTTCCTGGTAATCAATGGCCGCTTCAAGACCAATGCGGTCACGCCAGAAGGTTTGGGAGATTGAGCCGTTGTAGGCTTTCCAATCCTGATATTCGCGCTTGTTGTCCCCATCCAGCAATCGCTTGTAGAAATTGAAGATACTGGGATCCGTGATGACTTTTTCCTTGTACGCACCAATTTCATTACCGCGCAACTGGGCGTTCTGGGAGTATAATTCGTAAGTGAGTACTCCAAAATTGCCCGGATTCCAGGGCGTCGCAAGGCCGAGCGGAGTCCGCCGCGTGGCAGAGAAGGCCGGTACCATCGCGCGTGACATATCCGGCGAATTGGGATCGTCATAAATCAGGATGGGGCCATCAAAGAAAACAGAGCCCGCCCCGTCAATATAAGGCTGATAGTTCGGATTTGGCACCTGTGATCCGTCCTGCTTAGAAAGGATTGAACTGGCCCCACCATAGTTTGAAGGCATCCCCAATTCAACCCATTCCTCGTACTTCTGACTTCTGATGGTGCGCGGATCGAAGGTTTCGCGAACATCGGTGAACCAGGGCGTGATTCGGTCGACCGGCGGCGTGGGGCGTGGCCGGTTGGCGGTGATTTTGCCGGTCTCTCCATTGAACCGTATAATGGTCTTGGCCCTGCCATTGAATTCAAGGAATTTTGGCTCGTAGCGGACCGCGCCGTACAACCGGTCATCATCTTCGAAGGCAGGCTCCTGCTGGTACTTTTGCCGCTCAGTGAGCGCGGCAAGGCGGACCGCCAACTGGTTATCAAGGACCTCTAAATTGTAGTCTAGATTAGACCGGAAGGTACTCTCGTCATCGACCATGATCTCTGCCTTGCCGATGGTTTCAAACATAGGCTGGATGGTATTGGTGTTGCTGATGCCGGCCGGGCTGCCGATCCCGAACAAGATGGAGTTTGGGCCGCGCTGGATGTCCACGCGGTTCACGTTGTAGGTGTCCCACGGGATGAACGTGAGGAAGAAGTCCCGCGTATGGTCGACGGAGAACAGGCCCCGCACACGGGTGTTATTCTGTGGCTCCACCGAGCTGGGCGGCGCGATACGGGTGCCGTCCCCTGCCCCCGTAAAATTGCCCTTTACCCCTCCAACTTCGGTGCCGACGGTGTAGACAAACAAATCTTCTGTACTCTTGGCCCCGGTATCCTTGAGGAATTCCTCATTGATGACCGTGATGGCGTTGCCAACATCCCGCAATTCCGTGCGCAGGCGGGTCCCGGCAAGCGTCTCTATCGCCTGGTAGCCGATGTCGCTGTCACCGGTCACTTCAAATGGGCTAAGTGTAAAAACCTCTTCGTCGTCCTCATCCTCCGCTATGCTCTTCTGGCCAAAGCCACACGGGGCACAGACCAAGGCGATTAGACAAGATAGCGTTGCTTTGAATGTAGGAGTAGTATGGTTCATGATAATTAAATCTGGGGTTTTCGCGCCGATGCCCGAGGACAGGCCTTCGCGGGACAATGTCGATTGAAAGAAATACCACAATCGGTCAGGGGCCGTGAATGAATTAATGCGTTCATTCCCTGTGGAATTTTGTCCGATACCCGGCCGAGCCAGTGTCGGCGGGCAAAATTATAACCTTCCGTGCCGAAGGCGAGACCGACCCAAGCAAAGAGCACCGGCGCCCCTCGGTGATTAATCTCGCAGCCACGCCCCCCCCCCGAACGTCAGGATTATTGCCTTCCGGCCAGCATTTGAAAATGAAATATTTGCGAAAAATCTCAGCCAAATCACTTGTAATCACATTTCTTTTGGTATCCGCATGCCATATTATCATCAAGTCCTTGTGGATCCGCAGGACCTGCTCTACGATCAAAACTTCACCGCCTCCCCCTCCCAGATAGTGGCACTGCCGCCCAAGGACTGTGGCATCAAGAAGCGTCTCTTAACCCCACATCAAATCAATGAGAATCCCCGTTAAATTACCGTTTCAACGACTACCGTTACTGGGTGCGCTGGCAAGCGCTCTGCTCTTTAATATTGACTGTAGTGCCGGCGGTCAGGAGGCAACCACAGAACGCCCCAACATCATCTTCATCATCGCGGATGACATGGATCCGGAGATGTTCAACTTCCTGCCCGAGGGCGAGGGAAAGAACCTGGCGCCCAACATCGACCAGTTGGCAAGCGAGGGAACGATCATGATGAACCAGTACGTCGCCTCGCCAGTGTGCACGCCAAGCCGCTACAACGTCCTGACAGGCAACTATGCGAGTCGGGCCAGGAATACCCAATTTTTGGAGCGCACAGACCGCGAGGGGGGGCAGACCGTGATTGATTGGAACCCCTTCATAACCTCCGAGGACAGGTACCTCCCGCACTACTTAAAAGAGTTGGGTTACGTCACAGGATTCGCGGGCAAGAATCACGTGATCGAGGGGGAAGACATGTATGAATTTCCGGATTACCAGGCTGATGCACGGAGTCCCGAAATCGCAAGGCTGGTGACTGAAAATTACCGCAAGGCCAAACAGACAATCCTGCATGGTGGCTTTGACTACGCGGGTGGGATCTACCACAATAATCCCAATATTCTCGGACTGGCCGACCTGGCAGTGCAGAACATGGACTGGATTGCGCAAGCCGGCGTGGAGTTCATCGAGCAGTATCATGATCAACCGTTCTTCCTCTATTTCGCCCCCACAATTCCACATGGACCCAATACGCCTGAACGATCATGGAAGGCGAATCCGCTGGTGACCGCGGCTGGCTATCTTGACGAAGCGCCCAACGTGCTGCCGAGTCGTGAGAGTCTGGCCGAGCGAGTCAAAGAGGCCGGCCTGGACGGAAATTTCAAGGAGCTGGTGCTATGGATGGATGACGCGGTCGGAGCGCTGCTCGACAAGCTGAAGGAGAAAGGGGTTCTCGATAACACCATCATCTTTTTCTTCAACGACCACGGTACGCGCGGCAAGGCAACGCTTTATCAAGGGGGCGTCCTCAACCCGAGTATCGTCTGGAGGAGTGGCGGCTTCAAAGTGGGCAACGTGTCCGGGTCGCGCATCTCCAACATCGACTTTGCCCCCACGATTCTCGATTTCGCGGGCATGTGCAATGTGGACGACCTTTGCGATGGCAAGAGCTTCAAGGCCGTTCTGGACAGCACGAGCACGGCATCCCGGGAGTCGCTCTATTTTGAGATTGGCTATGCCCGCGCCGTCATCAAAGGAGATTTCAAGTATTATGCGTTGCGCTACCCGGAATATGCAGCCAACTGGACGCTTGAGGAACGGGCGGCTGCACTGGAAGCCTATAATGAAACCCGCCGTTTTCGAAATATGGAGATGGCGAATGAAGATGACCCTACATTGCCCTTCAGTCACATGGATCTCATTCCGGGAGGAAGCACGGCGGGACTGGCAAACTATGGCAAGAAGCCCGGCTACTTTGATCCGGACCAGCTCTACAACCTGGCAGAGGATCCCAACGAGATGAACAATCTCGCGGGCGATCCGGAGTACGCAGCGAAGTTGGCCGAAATGAAGATGGAACTGCAGCGCTACATCGTCGATCTCCCCGGGAAGTTTGATCTCGGAGGCTAGCAGTATTGGCCAGCCATTGGACCGGAATCGAAACCAGCAGACAGCCTGTGAAAACCATGCAACACATTCACTTCTACCTGCTCGCAGGCGTCCTCATCACCGGTGCGTTCTGTCCGGCGGCGAACGAGCTTCTTGCCGCTCATGACCGGCCGAACATCATTCTTGTCATCACCGATGACCAGCGATGGGACCAACTCGGCTGCACGGGTCATCCGGTGTTGAAAACACCCCACATCGACCGCATTGCCCGCGAAGGCGCTTCCTTCAGCAACTTCTTTGTGACTACGCCTCTTTGCTCCCCCCTTTGGAGCAGCGGCGCGACGTTGAGGGCAATTTCCAAATCGATCTATTTCGGACCAATCCGACGGGTGCGGAGTTTTGGCGCTGTCAGACCGGACCGTCGAGTGATCTGTAGGGAGGCTACTGATCTTCCTATTTTAAAAACGGATAATCTCATGGAACCTTTGGCTGGTGGCGTTACTATTTGTTATGCAGATTATTCCTCGTAAGCCCATGGGTACCCACTTTCAACTGGCACTGGCCGTTGCTTGTCTTTGCAGCACAGTGGAGGTAAACGGACTTGTTGACCCTCAGGCCACGCAGGAAACGAGGGAACTCTACGACACGATCGTTTATTTGACGAACAGGAACGCGGTCGCTTTCGGCAACCAGTATTCCATGTTCCGTGGCATATACCGCAACGGGTCCGGCTGGAGCAATTCGGACCTGTCAAAGCCCTTTGCCTCCGACATCAAGAATATGTCCGGCCTCTATCCGACTGTCTGCGGGTGGGACTTTCATGAGTTATAACTCAAATGAATTTCCTATCAACACGTCGCCGGATTGGCTGGACACTGGGACTGCTGACCTTGGCGCTGGGGGCGGGATCGGCTTCAGGCACGGTCACGGTCGCGCGGGTCTTCAGCTCGCACATGGTACTGCAGCAGAGCGCGGCGGTCAAAATCTGGGGCGCGGCGGCGATCGGCGAGTCGGTTACGGTCTCGGCGAACTGGCCGGGTACTCCCAGTGCAAGCACCCAGGCCGACGCCAGTGGGCGATGGCAAGTGACTTTGAACACGCCAGCCGGCCCGGCCTCGCAGCCGGGTTACACCGTCACGGTAGTCGGTGCGAACACGGTGACGTTTACCGATGTGCTGCTTGGCGAGGTGTGGCTGCTTTCCGGCCAGTCTAACATGGAACTGCCACTCAAGGGCTGGCCGAGCGCCAATCCGCCCGCGCCGGTGGAAGGCAGTTCCGCGGCGATCGCCGCGGCCAACTTTCCCCAGATTCGTCTGATCATCGCCGGGCGCAAGAGCGCCAGCGAAGAACAAGCCGACATGACCCTCAACTGGACGCTCTCCCGCTGGACGGCCTGTTCTCCCAGCACGGTGGGCAATTTCAGCGCCTTGGGTTACTTTTTCGGGCGCGACCTCCACCAGTCGATTGGTGTTCCGATCGGGCTCCTTATGGTGGCGTGGGGCGGATCCTCCTGCGAGGCGTGGACGGCGGATGCGGACTTGGAGCTGGTGAAGGATTTTAATGGCCGCGGGCCTTTTAATTCCGGTGGCTCGCAGGACAACGTAAGCCCAGGGGTCTTATTTAAGGGTATGATCGCGCCGCTGATTCCCTACACCATCGCGGGCGTGTTGTGGTATCAAGGTGAGACCAACGTGGGCCGCTCAATGCAACTCTGTCAGCTTTTTCCGGCCATGATCGAAGGCTGGCGCCGACGCTGGGGGCAGGACGATTTTCCCTTTCTTTTTGCCCAACTGGCGCCCTACGGCGGCTACGGGGGGACTTCATTGCCGGAGTTCTGGGAGGCCCAAGCTTCAGCCTTGTCCCTCTCCGGGTCCGGCATGGTGACGGTGATCGACGCCGGCGACGCAAACAATAGTCACCCCGGGAAGAAGCAAATTGTTGGCGAGCGTTTCTCGCGGCTGGCCCGCGGAGACGTCTACGGGCAGACGCAGGTGGCGACCTCGGGTCCGCTCTACCGCGCCATGGCGGTCGAAGGAAACCAAATCCGCCTCTGGTTCGACAACGTCGACGGAGGATTGGTTGCGGCCTCAGGTGGGCTGCTGGGATTTGAGATCGCGGAAGAAAATGGCAGTTTTGTGGCGGCCACGGCCGTGATCGATGGCGAGACTGTGGTCGTGAGCAGCCCTTCGGTGGCGGCGCCGGCAACCGCACGTTACGCTTGGCAAGGTGTGCCCACGCCATCGCTTTACAACGGCGCGGGTGAGCCAGCCTCCTCGTTCCGGACTCGTCCCGCTGCCTATGTCGCCTCGCATTTTGGGCGGATCGAACGCCCTTCATCCGTCCAAAGCGCCGGATTTTTCCCGCTCTCAGGGCGCCTCAACGATGCCGAGATCCAGCCCTTCGTGGGATACGGAATTTCGCTCGGGCTCGACTTTCTGAGTCCGGACCTGGACGCGCTGCGTGATATCGCGGCCACGGGTTCCAACTCGGTCCGGCTCGTTGTCCAGGCGGATGGACGATTGTCCGCGACCGAACAGGCCGCGGTTTTGGAAGCGGCGGTGCGGCGTAGTTTGGCCTTCGGCATGACTCCGCTGCTCGCCTTTGATACCCAGGGCGCGTCGTCGCTGCAGGTCGCGGTCGACTTCTGGAACCAGCCCGCCATCGTCGAGTTTCTCGGGCGTTTCGAGCGTGATCTGATTGTGGAAGCGGGGTTCGGATGGACCCGGGGATCGGCCTTTTCTTGGCGGTCCGAGTGCATCCGGGCCATTGGACTTATCCGCGCGGCGGGTATTCGCCAGACCTTGGCGTTGGAAGGCCCCTCCCTAAGTCCCATAAGGGGATTATGCAACCTCGGGACGACCGTGCTCAACGCCGACTCGCAGACCAACGTGATCTTCACCCTGCCGCTCACGTCGGACTGGGCCGATACCGCAACCACGGCACAAAGGCTACGAACGCTGCGTGCGGCACAGGTGCCGTTCTACTTCAATCATCTCGCCCGCTCCTACGCCGGGACCGACAATCTGCCCGTCGAGGCTGCGATGGAAGCCTGTGCTGCCAGCGGAGTGGGTTTCTACGCCAGTTCGTGGCGCGGAGACGATCCGTTCGTCGCAGACGCGCTCGACATTCGTTCGCCCGGCGACCCCCTCACCTTGACCGCTTGGGGCCAGACCGTGGTTCTGGGTGACACCGGAATTGCGGGCCTCGCCCGCCCGGCGACGGCTTCCCAAAACACCTTCCGCTACGATCATTGGCGGACCACCCAGGCCTGGCGCGGAGCCGACGCTTCGCCCGGCGCCGATCCCGATGGCGACGGGTGGAGTAATGATCTGGAACGGATCCACGGGCTGAATCCCCTTCACGCCGACGGGGGCAACGCAACCAGCGCCGCGAGCCGCCCAGGCGTGGCCGCCCTGACCTTTCAGCTCGGACCGGCAGCGACGCGGTTTGGTCAATTGACGCTTGAGTCCAGCAGCGACCTGCTGAGTTGGTCCGGCACGGCTCTGGTTTTCGACCCGACGGCGGGCCAGTGGCAGTGGGCCGGAACCACCCCATCGCTCACTTTGGAGCAGCGGCGCGACGTTGAGGGCAATTTCCAAATCGATCTACTTCGGACCAATCCGACGGGTGCGGAGTTTTGGCGCTGTCAGACCGGACCGTCGAGTGATCTGGAGGGAGGCTACTGATCTTCCTATTTTATAAACGGATAATCTCATGGAACCTTTGGGCTGGTGGCGTTACTATTTGATATGCAGATTATTCCTCGTAAGCCCATGGGTACCCACTTTCAACTGGCACTGGCCGTTGCTTGTCTTTGCAGCACAGTAGAGGTAAACGGACTTGTTGACCCGCAGGCCACGCAGGAAACGCAGGAACTCTACGACAAGATCGTAAATTTGACGAACAGGAACGCGGTCGCTTTCGGCAACCAGTATTCCATGTTCCGTGGCATATACCGCAACGGGTCCGGCTGGACCAACACGGACAGCTCAAGGCCCTTTGCCTCCGACATCAAGAACATGTCGGGCCTCTATCCTACTGTCTGCGGGTGGGACTTTCACGAGTTCGCCGAGAATGCCAATTCATGGCGGCAACAGAACATCGACGCCATCATCCGTTCAGCCGAGCTCGGCGTCATCAACACGATGTCCTTCCATATGCGCAATCCCAAGAACCAGTCGAACTACGATGACACGGATCTGGACATTGTCGATGTCATGCCCGGCGGCGCCTACCATCATGTCTTTCGCGGATACTGGCAGGCTGCTGCGGATGCCATCAAGCTCATGCAGATGGAAAACGGCAGCCTTGTCCCCATCATTATCCGCCCCTATCACGAGTTGAGCGGTAACTGGTTCTGGTGGGGCACGGCCAACACTACCCCAGAACAATTTGTCGAGCTGTGGCGCTGGACCGTGGAATTCCTGCGTGACGAAAACGGCCTCCACAACCTGCTCTACTGTTATTCCACTGACAAGGTCTACTCCGTCGACAGCTACCTGCAGCGCTGGCCGGGGGATGACTACGTGGATATTGTCGGGATCGATATTTATCTGACCGATCCCTCCCCGTTTTCCCAAGATCCACATCTCGTCCTGACCTTCCCCTTACAGGTATGCATTGACGTGGCTAAAATGAAGGGCATGCCGGCCGCCTTCACGGAAACCGGCTACCCCGGAGGAATGGGCGGGACCGAATTGGAGAACTGGTGGACTTATCGCATCCTTGAGCCCCTCAAAGCAAAAGGGCTGTTGAATGACATCGCTTACGTTATGGGATGGGCCAATTGGGGTACCCACCAGTGGAACATCCCTTACCCTGGTAGTTCTCTAGAGCCGGACTTTGTGGAGTTCCTCCGCTCACCGGAAATCCTCCTCCTTGATGATTTTAATCCGGATTCAGTGTGGACGTGGCACCCCGGTCCTGGCTGGATCTACACGGTGCAATTCCCTTGGGTATACCACATGGATAATGGTTGGTGGTACATGCCCCACCTGTTCAATGACTTTGGCAAGAAATTCCTGGATCGGAAACCAATCAACAGCTTCTGGTTTTATGACCAGGTCGCTGGCTGGCTATGGACCAGTGACTCCATCTACCCCCAGCTGTATACCCCAACCTATGGCTGGATGGAGTTTATCAGCTCCAACGGGACTGAGCGGCTATTCTACCGCTATTCAGAAGCGGATTATGTAGAGTTACCGAGGAGTTAGGAGTTTGTCCAACATCTGGAATGCTCACTTTTTCAGAATAAGTGTAAGCAATCTCATGGATACCCGTCCGATTTCTCATTAGAATCACGTTTTTCACTAACCCATTATCCAACATCAAAAACCCATGAAAAATATACGTATCATCCTAATAGCGTTCCTCACTGGAACTTTGGCTACTCTGGCAACCGCTGAAATCCTGTATCAGGCGACCTTCGAAACAGCTGACAACACAGAGGGCTGGCGCGACAACGGGCAAGACCCAGCAACGGTTTTCCAAACCTTTGACTTTGGTGGTTCCAAGGGTAGTAATGGAGCTCTCGCCGTTCAGGTCGGAAATAAAGATTGGCTGTGGTTCGGCCAGACCCAGTCCGATGTCGATACCCCCTCCTACAACGCCGCATTACACGCTGCCATCGATACCATTTACAGCGGCGATCCAAGCATGTACCAATTGAGCTACGATATGTTGCATGATGTTGATACGATGGCAGCAAAAATGCCGACCTTTATGAAGTTTCATGCGACCATGAATGGTCCAGACGGTTGGAAACAAACAGCCGGAGATGAGTACCTTATCGTCGGCCAGCAGGTCATCGAATCCAAGGGCAAGGAGTGGATCACCATTAGCTTCAACATGTCGCGCTTCCCGAATATAACTCCTGGTGGCGAATGGATTCAACCGAACATCGGCTTAGCTGCTGACTGGGGGGCAAACAGTTACTTTGTAATAGATAACATCCGTTTCGAAACCGCTGATGCACCGGGCTACGAAGATCCTGATGCGGGGGCCACCCTCTGGGCGGAAACATTCGACAGCGATATCGGCGGATTTGCCGCGGAAAATGACGGGGCAACCCTTACTGCCGACAGCGGCATGGTTAGCGCCAACGTTCGTGATGGTTGGCTCTGGTTCGGCAAGTACTTCATGGACCCGGACATGGACGCTGCCCTGAACACTGCACTGGCCAACCCTGGCAAGCACCAAGTCCGCTACGAAATCAGCAGCATCTCGCCAGTACAGACTCCTACAAAACTGAATTTCCACTTCGCTATCTGGAACGTCGAAAAATCTCAATGGAAGCAAAAGGGCAATGCTCTACCCGGCTTTGGAACGGATGTCGTCCTCCCTGCGGGTGGTGAACCCGTCACAGTGGCCGTCCCCTTGGAATTGTTTGCTACCGATCTCAGTGCGACCGGTTATGAACTTTTCCTCGGCCTCGACTCCGACTGGGGCGCTGGTTCGACATTCCATATAGACAACCTGCGTATCGTGGAAGTTGATAAATGGGCGTCCTGGGTGAAATCAGGCGATGATGTAGATACCGGCACATGGATGGGCTGGCTCAATGTTGCCAATGGTGACTGGGTGTGGAGCTATTCCTTAAACGGCTACATCTACCTGCCCGAGTCCAATGTCTCAGATTCAGGGGCATGGACCTACATTCTGGCCAACTAAGGCAGTTGGTTCTTCCTTGACTCTCTTTCAAAGGCCACCTTCGGGTGGCCTTTTTTTATGACGCCCAGAGCACTAAATACCTGTCATCTCATCCCATCTAATACCACTTTCAACATGGGGCTGTCGCCACTTCATCGATCACCGCTTGTAGGTGGGCGGTTTTATCGCCTTGCACCGGGCTGATGGTCTTCACCACCGCAACGGTCGGCAGCGCCTTTTC
>JBEAQI010000036.1:0-3756 GCA_041163965.1 Verrucomicrobiota bacterium
CCAGCCGCCACCCAGTCCGCATAGATGATCGGTCCCGCCACCTCGATGATCGTCGGCGCCTGCGCCGCCCGCGCCCGCTCCAAGGCTGTCACCAGCTCTGCCGCGTTGTGCACGCGATGCGTGTTCTCAGCGCTCGCCCCCGCCCCCCCGGTAATCCGCGCTTCCATGTCCGCAAAGCCCCTCACCCGCGTGTCCATGCTCAAAAAGAGCTCCTTGATCGTCAGCTCGCTCTGCCACGGCAACGTCACCTCCACGTACGCTTCCCCATGCGCCATGGTCAGATACGGCTCCAATAAGATATCCTTGTACACACGCCCCGAATCAAGCCGCTCGTTCGCCGCCACTTCCGTCTCGCCGCGCTTTACTCGGACATAAAATCCGTTCGTCGTCTGACTGAGATCCACATCAGCCCGCAAACCCAATCGGGCCTCTCCGCTGATCCCGGCCAAACTGCTGAAATCCAGAAGCCCCTCTCCATCTCGAACCCCCACCCGTATCCGCCGGTTGGAGTTGCCGCCGGGAATCAACAGCGGGTTCAGGAAAGTCACCCCACCCGGCACACTGCTCTGGTAAATGTCCGCGTCCGTCTCCGCAAATCTCCGTATGTAGCCGGCGCTCAATCGTAGTGACCGCGCAAATCGCTCCGCAAGGTTGGACGCTCCCACCTCTTCGGCATGCCATGGCCGCACCGCCAGCGGCGCCGGCCCTAAAGGCAGCCCCAAACCGGTGTTCGCCATGTAAAACCACCCCTGGCCAGCACCCTCAACCCCCGATCCCAGATAAGCCGCCCCATCCAGGCCATTCAATCCATACCAGCCAGATCCATAAGCCTCCAGCGGGCGCTTCTCAATTCCTGCCAAACGAGGCAAATACCCCCAGCCTCCCGCCTCCGTCGCATAGTCCGCGGGTAAATACACATATTGCCCCAGCGCCAAAGGATACACCCATGGACTGTCGCCTCCCTCCCCACACCAAAGCCATCCGAGAAATCCATTCCCGGTATCCACCCAGCCCTCCGTCGCCACCTCCGGGCCCTCCCACCGGGTCAGCTGCCCCTGCAACACCCCGCCCATCAACGCCATCAACACCACTCCAACTTGTCCGCGCTTCATCGCCGTCATCCTTCTTTTATCCTTTGCTTGTCAATCTCCTCCACCGTCAATCATACAGTGCTTTTATTTCAAGGATAAATCAATGAAATTAAATGAAACAAAGCAGCTCCTATCGCTCCCACGGCAAAACTCGGTATAGGTGATTCTGCTGCACCGCAAACTTAAGTATCCCGTCCCCATTGGGAATGATCTCCCGAGGAGTCAGCCAACCGCTCTCGGGATCATACTCCTGAATGGCATAGGATCCGGGAGGAACCGCCTCCTCGCTCTCCAGTCGCATCTCCGGCAGCGCTCCCAAACGGTACCGCATCCGCTCCAGAATCTGCCCCGGATCAGGCCAAAGACTGTCTCCGAGGAAAGCACCGAAAGCGGTGACAATATCGGCATCGATCGGGAGCTTGTGCCCCGCCCCATCCATGTCCGGCAGGTAAGTGAACGTCGCCCCAAGCTCCGTCAACCGGCTACGCAACACCTGCATCTGGTTCTGGGCATCCGCCTCCTCCCCTGAATTGATCGAGAGAAAAAAGGGATGGGCCGGAGCGGACTGAAGGTAGGACAACGCACTGTGCGCCTCATAGGTGGCATAATTTTGCTCAATCGGCCCCCAGTAGCTGACATACGTTCCCATATCCTCATCTTCAGGCAAGAGATCGGTGTAACTGAAACGTCCCGCGAAAATAACCGCCCCTTGAATGCTGGCATCGACCCCTTGATTCGCATAAAACGCATCAAATTGGTCTGTCTCAAAGGTCGTCGCCGTCATCAAGGCTACCCCGCTGCCTCGGGAAAATCCCATCGTTACGATGTCGCCGCTGAGGCCCAACTGTGGCCCCACCGCGCGCAGCGCCCGCACCGCCGCCTTGGCCCGCCTCGCACTGTCCGGCATGGGGTCGATCCCCGCATACCCAAACGCCCACGGATGGTCCGCCATCGCCACCGCATGGCCCTCCGTCGCCGCCCCCTCCAACAGGCTGTCGCGTATCGCGACCATCGAATAGTTCCCCATCCGCTCGGCATTGTCACAGCTGAACTCCAACAAGGCCCCCGCCGGATACGCGGGATTCGTCGGATAAATGATGTCCAGCCCGCGCTTCAGCCCACCAGTGTCATACAACACGTCGCGCCGGACCCGATGACCCGATGGAACGATAAACAAGGCCGTCTGGTCAATCGGTCGCGGGGAATCGTAGCTCCCGAATAGCACCTCCTCGCGCACCTTCAATATATCGGCGTTGATGAAGGGTTGCCGGGACTCGGGACTGCCTTCGTAGTCAATCGCGATCACCTGATATCCCTCCTCCAAAAAGGCCCCCACGATGGCCGCGTCGCTCTCCCGCCCGACCCGCGGGGCCGCCAGATTCAACAAGTACACCACCGTCGGCGCCGACGAGCCCTCCGCCCCCCCCTCCGGCACAAAAGCCTCCCGCTTCAAGGGGCGCCCCACCGCCACACTCTCCCAGTCGCTGATGGCCGCGGCCTCCAGACCCTCCCATTGGCCAAATAGGGAATGTCCGCCACCGGGAAATCCAACCGTGAAACAAAATAGAAAACAAAGGTTAAATTTCATGAAATTAAATTACCGGTCGCCCGCCGTAAGGCAAGGATAGATCCGCTCGCAGTGACAAAATCGTGCGATGTGTACAATAAGACATTTTCCGCATCGGTTGGGCTTTAACCTGTTCCCCTTCTCTCTCAGTTTCAGCGGAATGCGCTCCTTGATGTTTGTCGTAATGGCCCTGCTCTCCGTTCAAGGGAAAGCCTTCGTTGACGTTGATTATTCGGCCAAACCGCCCATCTGGCGGACGCCACTTGGCCTGCCCGGAGATTGGCACAAGCCACTCCTGGATCATGAGGGCGCGTGGGCCGGGGACTTCGGTCCGGGTCCTTACGCCCAGCCCCTCACGCGGATTGGCTTTGGACTGGAGGGAGCCTCCGCCACCACCATCGATCAACATGTGCCGGACCCGCGTGTACCGATCGTCCAGACCACCAAGCGGTTTGGGAAGGCCACCATCACGGAGCAGGCCTTTTCGCGACTCCCGGAAAACCCCATGGCCGATTCAGGGACAGCCTCGGACGGACCGGTCATCCGACGACAGGGCCTGAACCGTGCCCCCGACTACGCCTCCCCCGCCAATGCCGATCCCGCCTTTCGGACCGCCGCCTACGGCACCAACCGCCCCGTCGAATACCGCCTACAACTGCCAAAGCCAGGCCCATGGCAGGTCTTTCTCGGCTTTGCCGACCCCTACCGGAACCCTGCCAGCCAAGTTAAGCGGCTCATGACCCTCTCCGTGGAAGGGGCCCCGGAAAAAGTGGTCAGCGTCGTCCACGATTCGGGTCGGAACATCGCCCACGTCTATCCCTTCACCGGCAGGGACGTTGACGGCGACGGCCGCCTCCACGTCCAAGTTGGCGCGGATATCAAAACGTCTGATCCCAATGTCTTTATCAGCGCCATTTGGGTCTTTGAAACGAATCAGGCGATCGATCCTTCCAAGCTCATCCAAGGAAGCCATAACCACGAGGCCCTTCTGTATCTGGATTGCGGACACGAGCCGCAATGGCAGCACCGGGAACAGCGTGAAGACATCATCGAAGCGCGCTTTTTCGACGCCACCACAGCCCCTGTCCTGGAAATCGA
>JBEAQI010000037.1:0-2650 GCA_041163965.1 Verrucomicrobiota bacterium
AAGCTGCCCCGTGGCGGTCGCGCTGGCGGGATTCACACACAAAGGCGGCTGCACTTCCTCGTATCCGGCACGGGTGTTCTCTTCGAGGAAAAAGGTGAGAAGCGAGCGCACCAGCTTGGCCATCTGACCGCGGAAGACCGGCCACCCCGCTCCCGTGATCTTGGTACCGCGCTCAAGATCGACCATTGTGCCGAACCACGGTATGTCAAAATGAGCTCGGGCATCGGGCGAAACCGCCGCGGGATCGCCATGCACATGAAAAACAACGTTGTCGTCCTCAGTGCGGCCATCGGGAACACTGGCATCCGGGACATTCGGGATGGTCAAAAAGGCGGCCTCCCACAGGGCCTCGATCTCCGCCTGCCGGGTCTGCAGGGCCTTTACCGTCTGAGCCAACTCCCGCATCTCCGCCACCTTCTCCTTGAACGCCGGCGAAGCCTTGTCCAGCCCCGCCATTTCGGTATTGGCCGCCTTTTGCGCCGCGCGTTGCTCCTCGGTCTCCCGCACCACCCGCCGCCGCTGCTCGTCGAGCTCGCGGATTTCCGCCAGATTGCAGGCGAATTTCTTGCGCCCAATGGCACGGGCGATCTCCTCGGAATGGTCGCGGAAATATTTCAGATCGAGCATGATGCTGCTAAGATGCAAAAGCGCCGCAGACTGGGAAGCCCAAAAGGTGAGGCTTTTTAGTGGCCTGCTCCACGCACAACCGGAACGCCCCAGCCTTCCAGTCGCTCCGCAATGAAGGAAAAGACCGTCTCGTGCGCCTCCCGATCCCGCGTCCCGACCTCGATCGGCGGACCAAAGGCAAACCGCACCTCCTCCGCGGGCTTGAAAGGACCGATATCCTTCAATAACCGCCCGTTACTCCAAGCATTCGTTTTCAGCGCCAGGGGGACCACTGGCACACCCGCGCGCTTCGCGAGTTTCACCCCGATCGTGTTGAACCCTTCCTGCTCAAAGGTCTCCTTGCGGGTCCGCTGAGGAAAGATGACCACCGAAATGCCGTTGCGAAGTCGCTCCTGCCCACCTTCCATCACCGCCTTGAGATCTTCCCGCGGATTGGTCCGTCCCACCACGATCGGGTCCCGTGAGCGCATGATATGCTTGAATACGGGATACTCCACAAGGGATTGTTTGACGACAAACGTCGCTGGCCGGAATGGGAGCAACATACTGGCGAGTAAAAAAGTCTCCGCGGTGCTCATATGATTGCCGATAATGACGGCTGGCCCCGCCAACCCGGCGATGTGCGCGGTGCCCTCCACTCGGACCAGAGCCCCTCCTTTTTCGAAGGCCGAACGGACAATCAAGCTGGCCGCATACCATTCATCGTAGCCAAATTGACGCCGCCGGGCGCGGGCACTCGACTGAAGAACAATCCAACCCACCCGAGCATAGAACGCCAGTGACGGAAAGGCCCGTGAAAATGGCCCAACCCGCATCTGGTCAGAGGCATAATCGGCCCAGGGAGCCCCTTTTAGAGTAGGAATCATAAACCCGGAGCATGGCCGCCTTGGCTGGCTCAGGTCAAGCTCAGCGCCTTTAGCGTTGTCAGCACCGCCACAACCGTCAGTGTGCTAATTCGCGATGCACTGCCCGGACCGATCCCATGGCCAAGCCTAAATCAGCTGCTCTCTGGCATCCGGCGAACCTGTTGGCCGCCTTTGGCCTCCTCCTGCTTCGCCTCAGCGCCCTTTTGCCCCTGACATGGTCCCGTTCTATCGGAAGTGGACTGGGCTGGCTTGCGGCATGGGCCTTCCCGTATCGCCGCGGCGTCGCCCTCACCAACCTAAAGCTCTGCTTTCCGGACCGGTCGCCGGAGGAACGCCGTCGGCTCCTGCGGCACCACTACCGCGCCATGGGCATCGGCCTGTTTGAACTGGGTGCTGCATGGTACAAACCGGATGATGCCTTCCCGCCCTTCACCCGCATCCGGGGACTGGAGCACCTTGATGCCCTTCGGGATGCTGGCCAAGGCGCCCTCCTCCTTACCGCCCATAGCACCACGCTCGAAATCACCGGTCGGATCCTACTGGCTCAGCGCCCTTTCAGCTGCCTGTACCGGCGGCCCAACCAGCCTAGGATCGCCATGGCAATGACTACCATGCGCCGCTCGCGGATGGAAAAGGTCATTCATTTTGACGAGATGCAGGAAATGGTACGGGCCCTTCGCCAGGGCCACCTCATCTGGTATGCACCCGACCAAGGCAAACGGCTCAAATACAGCGCCCTGGTTCCCTTCTTTGGTGAGCCGGCCGTCACCAATACCGCCACGGGCCGCATCGCCCGCATGGGCCGTGCCGCCGTCCTTCCGTTTTTCGGGTATCGGGACAGTAACGGGATTTACCAGATCGAAATTCTCCCCCCGCTCGACAATTTCCCGAGCGAGGACGATGAGGCCGATGCCCTGCGTATCAATCAGCTGATCGAGGCCTATGTCCGGAAAGCTCCGGAACAATACTTCTGGCTCCACAAACGCTTCAAGCGCCGTGGCCCAACCCTTCCCGAGGCGTACGCCAGCAGCCATCGCCTCGGGAATCGAGCCGCCAAATAAACATGAATCGCTATCTTCACATTGCCCGCCACCAACGCCGCCTCCTCGCCATTGGAATCGGGGCCGGCCTCATCGCCGGAATCGCCAGCGGCTTCG
>JBEAQI010000038.1:0-4036 GCA_041163965.1 Verrucomicrobiota bacterium
GTTTTCGCGACTGGGGGCGGGACTGCTGGTGTCCCAGCGGCAAGGACAATACCTGCCGCAAGCGCTTTGGCTGGCAGCTCGGCGATTTGCCGGAGGGGTACGATCACAAATACATCTACAGCCATCTTGGATATAACCTGAAACCCTTGGATGTGCAGGCTGCGATTGGGCGGGTGCAGTTGGGGCGGCTGGCGCACTTCATTGAGCAGCGAAAGGCCAACTGGCATTATCTCAGAGCAGGGCTTGATTCCCTTGGTGATTGCCTTGGATTCAGTCTGCCGATCCACGCTTGCGGATGGTCCGCGGACCTTGGCTACCTGTGGCCGGAAGGTGAGGCCCGCCGGTCTGACCCCAGCTGGTTTGGTTTCATGATGAGGGTCCTGCCCGAGGCCGGATTTAGCCGCGCTGAATTCACCCGCTTTCTGGACCGGGCCCGCATCGGCAATCGCGCTCTGTTCGGTGGCAATCTGTTGCGTCAGCCAGCCTTTGTGGAGTTGCGCCGTGAGCGCCCTGAAGCGGTGCGGGTGGCAGGGTCCCTGAGCGGTGCGGATGATTTGATGCATCAAGCGGTCTTTGTCGGGGTTTATCCCGGACTGAATCGTGCCATGCTTGATCACATGATCGAGCAGATCCACCATTTCTGCCAGCCGTACCTGTAATCCATTAGAGAAAGCCATTGTAATGAAAGTAGTGATACTGTGTGGAGGGAAGGGGACCCGACTTCGTGAGGAGACCGAATACCGGCCCAAGCCGATGGTTACCATAGGCGGTCGGCCCATGCTTTGGCACATCATGAAGTATTACGCGGCTTTCGGGCACAAAGACTTCGTGCTTTGCCTCGGGTACCGCGGCGACATGATCAAGGATTTTTTCAAGAACTACCTATGGAACACCTGTGATGTGACCCTGACGCTGGGTAAGCATCCCAATGTCCATTATCATACTTCCCATGAGGAGGAGGACTGGACGGTGACCTTGGCGGAGACTGGGGAAGACAGCATGACCGGCGAGCGTATCCGGCGCATTGAGCCGTATCTTGATCCTGCGGAGGACTTTTTTCTCACCTATGGGGACGGCCTTGGGAATGTCGACTTGGATGCCTTGCTGAGGTGTCACCGTGAGGCCGGTTGCCTCTGCACGCTGACGGCCGTGCATCCTGCCAGCCGTTTTGGCACGCTCGACTTGTCAGCCGAGGGCCGCATCACCGAGTTCTCCGAAAAGCCTCAACTGCGGCAGAGTCTGGTCAATGGCGGGTTCATGGTGTGCAGGCCTGGGGTATTCACGGCTTTTGAGGGCTTGGACAATCCGATTCTGGAGCGCGAGCCCCTTTCAAGGTTGTCGGCCTCGGGCCAGTTGAACGCTTATGTTCACGAGGGGTGGTGGCAATCAATGGACACCTACCGCGAGTCCCAGTTGCTCAATGAAATTTGGAACGGTGGGCAGGCTCCTTGGAAGTGCTGGTGAGCGATGACGACGCGACGGAAACTGTCCCTGATCTGTCCCGCTTTCAATGAGGAGAAGAATCTCCCGAGGCTCTACCAGCGGGTCACGGCCCTGTTCGCGGGTCCTTTGGCGGACTATGCGTACGAGGTGATCATACTCGACAACTGTAGCGAGGACGGGACCAGCGAGGTTGCCAAGCGAATTTGCGGAACAGATACAAGATGGAAGTACCTCCGTTATTCTCGCAACTTCGGTTTTGATCCATCGATCACGGCTGGTCTGGACCATGCCGAGGGCGATGCCGTGGTCACATTGCTGAGTGACATGCAGGATCCTCCCGAGGACATTCCCCGGTTTGTAAGGGAATGGGAGGCTGGGGCGGAAGTGGTCAACGGGGTGGTGCGCGACCGCAATGATGGAAGCTGGGTGAAAAGCCTTGGGGCATTGATCTCGTACAAGCTGATCTATCATCTCAGTGAGACCCGCATTCCACCTGGGGCGACCGAATTCCGGCTGCTGGATCGCAAGGTGGTGCTGGCGATGCGGACCCTTCGCGAGCCTGACCGATATTTGCGCGGCTTGGTGAATTGGGTCGGCTTTCGGCGGGTATTGATTCCTTATGACCGCGCTCCACGCGAGGATGGTGAGTCCAAGGCGGGGCTTTGGTTCTGTATCAAGTACGCCCTCAATGCGATCATTTGCTTTTCTGCAAAGCCGTTGCAGTTGGCCACTTACTTTGGGGTTCTCACCACTTTCACGTCCATCGCCTTGGCGGCGGCCTATCTCTTTGTGTATATTTTCCGTCCCGAATTCGCCAGTTTGCCACCTGCTGGGATATCGACACTAGTGTTGTTGATTCTCTTTGGAATCGGGACCCAATCCTTTTTCATGGGACTCATTGGCGAGTATCTGGCGCGTGTCTACAATCAGGGCAAACAGCGGCAACTCTATATCGTAGCGGAGCGCGTCGGGTTTGATGAATAATCCCGGGCAAATTCGACCGGCGACCGCCGGGCCAACTTTTGATCCCGTTCTGAGGGAGGATTTTGCCGAGTTGGCGAGCCGGGTGAATGTGGATGCCCTCAATGGCACCCGCTGGCTCATCTGTGGGGCCACTGGTCTGGTTCCCGCTTACTTGTGCGATTTCCTGGCGTGGCTGCGAATGGAGGCGGGGATTTCGATGGCGCTGAGCCTTTGGGTCAGATCTGCGGCCAAGACCGCAGGCCGTTTTCCCTGGCTGCGGCGAGGCGATGATGTGGTGGTGCCGGATTGGAGCAATCCGTCCCAGTGGGAGCTGCCGGAAGCTGAATTTGTCGTCCACGCGGCCAGCCCTGCCACGCCGGCGGCTTGCGTGGCGGACCCGTACGGTGTCCTCGTATGCAATGCCCTTGTGACCCAGCGCTTGGTGAAGGCTATTCCCGCCAGCCCCCTTCGCGGTCTGCTGTATCTCAGTTCCAGTGAGGTGTACGGGTCGGGCGCTGGGCCGGTACCCGCGGAAGAGGCCTTGGGACGCATCGATCCTGAGGCCCCGCGCAGCCTTTATCCATTGGCCAAACGTCTGGGCGAGAGTATTGTCCATGAAGGAGGGCGCAGTCGTGGGCTGCCGGTGCGGGTGGCCCGCTTATTTCACACCTACGGGCCCGGTCTCGATTTAAACGGCGATACCCGCGCCTTCGCGGAGTTTGTGGCAATGATTGTGCGAGGTGAGGTGATTCGCCTGCGCGGGGATGGGCGGGCGCGGCGGGCCTATTGCTATCTTGCGGATACTTGTGCGGCCTTGCTGACCCTCCTGTTGCATCCCGATGCTCCCCACGTCGCCAACGTTGGCAATCCCCATGCAGTGCTTTCCGTTACTGATCTGGCACAGGTTTTGATGCGCCTTGCCGGCCATCCTGGTGCGGCCGATGAGGGGAGGAGCTCTGATGTGCAAAGTCTCAGCGGGGACATTGTTCCCGATATTTCCCGTTTGACCCAACTGGGTTGGGAACCCCGGACTTGCCCGGAGGACGGTTTTGCTCGTACCTTGAGATTTCATTCCCGATGAGACCAGACCAATTAAAAGCCGCCTACCTCAGTGGAGCTGTCGACAAAAAGGCCTACATCGAGCAGATGGCCGCGATGCACGAGCAGCTCTTTTCCTATTCCCGGTTGTTGCGGCAGTCACAGGTCGCGGCGGTGCGGATTTTGCCCGATGAAGTGCGGGTGGCGATCCAGTGGCCGCCAATCGAGTTATCGATTCCCGATGGGGAGATGCGGGTTGCACCGGTGGAAGCGCTCAATTTCGGGGCCTACGAACCAGATGAATTTGCCTTGGTGGAGTCCCTTGTGCGCCAGTTACCGGCGGATCGGCCCCTGCTTATCGATGTCGGGGGTAATGTCGGGTACTATTCGATCGGGTTACGGACCTTGCATCCCCGGTTGCGGGTACGCGCTTTCGAGCCGGTTCCGGCCACCGCTGCGCAGTTCCGCAACAACTGCCTCATCAATGCGTGCACGGATATCGAGCTGAATGAGATCGCGCTTTCCGATCATGAAGGGCAGGTCACTCTCCACGTGCATCCCGCCTACTGTGTGGCTGCCAGTGAGGTCAATA
>JBEAQI010000039.1:0-5357 GCA_041163965.1 Verrucomicrobiota bacterium
CGATGCAAAGACCTGTGAGGCGGCGGTGGAACGGACGGTCCGGTGGGCCGCGCAGGCACGCGAGTACGCTGCCGATACACGTTTTCTGGAGCAGGGACATCATGTTTTCGCAATTGTGCAAGGGTCCCGATTTGTCGAATTGCGCGAGCGGTGCGCGCGTGAGTTGGTGGCAATGGAGTTTCCCGGATATGCGATTGGTGGGGTCAGTGTCGGGGAGCCCGAGGAGGAAATGCTTCCCCAGGTGAGGTGGTGCACGGCCTTGTTACCTGCAGACAAGCCTCGCTATGTGATGGGGGTGGGCACGCCGCCTCAGCTGCTCAAAATGATCGCTGCTGGAGCCGATATGTTTGACTGCGTCATGCCGACCCGCGAGGCCCGACATGGCATTGCGTTCACGGAATACGGAAAAATTAACCTAAAAAATGCAAAATTTCGCACCGATGAGCGTCCTCTGTGCGATGAATTTACGAATATTGAAACCGGAAAATTTTCCCGCGCTTATATTCGCCACCTTATTATTTCTGGAGAGATTCTAGGCAGCGTATTGCTGACTTTGCACAATGTTCGGTTTTATCTTCAATTAATGCAGATGAGCCGACAGCACATTGAGAGTGGAGACTTTGCGGAATGGTCGACCGAGTGGATTAGAAAATACGAATCCGGGGATGTTGAATAGATGAAATGGTGGGAGCTCAGGATGATGTTTCGGCGACTAAATTTTTCCCAAAATAAAAATCTAAAAATTCGGCTGGATAAATTAATCGATTTAAGTATGTGTTTAGGTTTAACCTAAATAAACATGGCAAAATCAAAAGTAGTTGAATTAAAGCAGATCGAAAAAGAGCTGCAGCGGATGGAACGTCGGAAAGCGAAGCTGGAAGAGCAGTTAAAAACAGATGCCGAGACGACGCAATGGTACAACGAGATCTATGCCGAGTCCCAGTGCAAGACGCCGCGCGCGTTTTTAAAGGCGCTGATGGAGCATTTTGGCATTCGTGCGATGACCATTGGTGGTCGGAGTGGACCTGGGCGGCCGGCGAAGGCAACTGGCGGGAGTGGCGATGGGCGTCGTGGGCGCAAGCCGCGGGTACCGATCACGCCCGAGTTGCTGGAGAAAGTCAAATCCGCGTTGAAGACCGAATCAATGAACAAGGTGGCCACGCAATTTGGCATCAGCAATCCCACTGTTAAAAAGATCAAGGAAGGCGCTTACGACAAGAAGAAGCGCGGTTGAGCAAGTTTTTCGTTTGAACTCGAGAGGCGGCATCGATGATCGGTGCCGCCTTTTTTTATTCAATCGGTTTGGCAGTTGAAGGTCGATGATGCATGGCCTTAGGGGGCGCTTTTGAATGCCTTGCTCTGCGATCAATTGGTGCTTTGCTTGCCCAGGGAGAGGCAGAAATCCGATTTGAAGGCCTTTTATTTCTTTTTGGGCGGGGTTGCGGTCTTGTCCGTTATCGATCCCGATGGCTGCCGAAACAGTGCAAACCAATTGCTGAAACGTAACATTTCTGAGCAACCATGGCGATGGAATGGATTCATTTAAGGATTGGGAACCCTGATCCCACGGACGATCGGGGAAAAGGCCATCCGATTGTGTGATCTGAGGGAGAGAAGGTGGAATGGGAGATAAGGCGGGTTTGGATTTGCCACCTTCCAGAGGAGCACTCAACTTGAGGGTTTTATGATAGCGAAGCTTCTCAAAAGATTTTCAGGCAGTCATTATCGTCGATTCATTCGCAAGGCCCAGCCGATCGTCAATAAGATCAACGAGCTGGAGATCCAGTATCAGGCGTTGAGCGACGAGGAACTGCGGTCCATGACCGAGGCCTTCAAGGAGCGGGTACGTGGCGGAGAGACGCTGGAGGCCTTGATGCCGGAGGCCTACGCCGTTGTGAAGAATGCGGCCCGGCGCCTGTGTGGTCAGGAAATCGTGTATGTCGGCACGACCGACACATGGAACATGGTGCATTTTGACACCCAATTGATTGGTGGCATTGCCTTGCATCAGCATTCGATTGCAGAGATGGCCACTGGGGAGGGCAAGACGCTGGTTGCGACTTTGCCACTGTATTTGAACGCCTTGACCGGCCGTGGGGCCCAGTTGGTGACGGTCAACGAGTATTTGGCCCAGCGCGATTCCGAATGGATGGGCCATTTGTTTCGCTTCCTTGGCCTGACGGTGGGAGTGATCAAGGGAGGACATCAGCAGACCCCGGATGAAAAGCGCGCGGCCTATGGCTGCGATATCGTCTATGGGACGGCGAGCGAGTTTGGGTTTGATTACCTCCGAGACAACGGGATGGCCATGAGCCGCGAGACGCAGGTGCAGCGTGACCACTACTTTTGCATTATTGACGAGGTGGACTCGATTCTCATCGACGAGGCCCGCACGCCGTTGATCATTTCCGGCCCGGTAGAGGACGATTCCTCGGCCCCGTTTTTGTCTTTGAAGCCTTCGTTGGAGCGGCTTGTCCGCGAGCAGACGCGGCTCTGCAATCAACTCATCAACGAGGCCAAGCCGGTGATGGAGGATCCCGCGGCGGACCATGCGGTGGCCCTCCGCCAAATGCTCCAGGTGAAGGTGGGGATGCCGAAAAACCGTATTCTGATGCGCTTGTTGGAGGTGGGCAAGATTCGCAAGGAATTCGACGCCTACGAGCTTGAGATGGGGGCTGACTACAACAAAAAGCTGCAGTATGAGATGAAGGAGGAGCTCTACTTCAGCGTCGACGAGAAGCAGCGCAGCAGCGATCTCAGCGAGCGGGGACGACTCTTCTTGATGCCTGACAATCCCGACGCCTTTGTTCTGCCCGATTTGCCGACGCAGTACATGGAGATAGATGCTCGGGAGGACCTCGATGCGACGGGTAAGGCCCGGAAGAAGGCGGAGGCCCAGACCCACTTTGAGCAGATCAGCGAGCAGATTCACGTCATCAGCCAGCTGTTGCGGGCCTACAGTCTGTACGAACGGGACGTCGAGTACGTGGTGCAGGATGGGAAGGTGATGATCGTCGACGAGAACACCGGTCGCGTCATGCCTGGCCGTCGCTGGTCGGATGGGCTGCATCAGGCGGTGGAGGCCAAGGAGGGGGTCAAGATTGAGAAGGAGTCCAAGACTTTCGCGACAATCACCCTGCAGAATTATTTCCGTTTGTATGAAAAATTGGCCGGTATGACGGGGACTGCGGAAACCGAGGTCAATGAATTCAAGGACATCTACAACATCGATGTGATGGTCATCCCGACCAATCGCCCGAATATTCGCATCGATGAGAATGACATTATTTTCAAGACCCGGCGCGAGAAGTACAATGCGGTGATCGAGGAGATCCAGCAGGCCCATGAGCGTGGGCAGCCCTGTCTGGTGGGGACCGTATCGGTGGATGCGTCCGAGGTGCTCAGCCGCATGTTGCGGCGCGCAAAGATTCCCCACAGTGTTCTCAATGCCAAGTATCACCAGCAGGAGGCCGAGATCGTGGCGAGGGCGGGGCAGCCTGGTGCGGTGACTATCGCCACCAACATGGCGGGGCGCGGGACCGACATCAAGCTAGGGGCGGGGGTCGCTGAAAAGGGCGGTTTGTATGTGATCGGGACCGAACGCCATACCTCGAGACGGATTGACCGCCAGTTGCGCGGTCGGTGCGCGCGGCAGGGTGACCCCGGCAAGAGCCGTTTTTTCCTTTCGTTGGAGGACGAGCTGATGCGCTTGTACAGCCAAGGCAGTGCTGGAAAGCTGCTCGAAAGCTCCTTTGAGGAGGGCGAGCCCCTTGAGCACAAATGGCTCAATCCGATGATCGAGCGTGCCCAGAAGACAGTGGAGCAGCATCACTATGGGACCCGCAAGCGGTTGCTGCAGTATGACGATGTCGGCTCCAAGCAGCGCGAAGTGATCTACGCGCTGCGGCATGACGCGATTGGCAGCGAGACCCCCAAGCAGATCATTTTTGAGCTCATTGAGGAAGAGTTGGAGGAGCGTGCCGGAGGGTTGGGGCTGCTCGACACGAAGCAGGCGGAGCGGGCCGAATCCCTTGGAGAATTCCACAATTGGCTAACGCAGACCTTTCCCGTCAGTGTGAAACTGGAACAGTTGGCGGAGGCGGCCCCGACGGAGATGTTGTCCGTGGCGATGGCCGAGATCCGGGCTGCTTATGCCCTGAAGGAGCAGGCAGAGGAGCCCGAGGCCCTGCGGCGTCTGGAGCGGATCATCCTGATTAGCAACATCGACCGCCATTATCAGAGCCATTTGACGGCGATGGAGGACCTCCGTCAGAGCGTGGGGCTGCGCAGCTACGGCCAGAAGGATCCCTTGGTGGAATACAAAAACGAGGCCTATTCCTATTTTAATGATATGATGACGCGCATCCGGGCGGACATCTGTGGGGGGATTTTCCGCAGCGTGACCAATGCCCGCGCCTTTGAGAGCATGTTGGCGCGGATTCGCAAGCGGGCGCGCGAGCAGGGACCGGCGGAACCTGATGGCGATCAGCGTGTCGCCCCAGCGACTGGAGCCCCGGCTCAGGGAGCTGCGGCGGATGTTGAGCTCCCGAAGATCAAGCGCCTCCCGGTGCGCATCGAAAATGAGCCTGGCCGCAATGATGTGGTGGTGATCCAGCGAGGGACCGAGACACAGGAGCTGAAGTGGAAGAAAGCGGAACGTCTGGTGAAGGAAGAGGGCTGGTTGCTCAAGTCGCGTTCGTAGGGTCGCTCCTCTTCGCTGGCGGTCTGCACGCGGTTGCCTTTCCGCCTTTTGATTTTGCGGAGGCCGCCTACATTTTTGCGGTGCCTCTTTTTGTCTGTGTCCTTGCAGGGCTGAGGATACGCGGGGAGATGGCGCTTCTCTTTGTGGCCGGGTGGATGGGCTGGATGGTGGGTCTATCCTGGTTGCGCCATTGCACAGACCACTTGAGCGGCTGGCACGCCGGGATATTGGGATGGCTGGCGGTGGCGGGATTGTCTGCGGTGGTTTCCGTCTTTTGGACGTTCGGCCTCTGGTTGGCAATGCGAGTCCTGCGCCATGCCCGTGGCAAGGCGCTGCCCGGCCGATTGGGGGCGATGCTGGCGGTGGCGGCTCTTTGGGTGGTTGTGGAGTGGCTGCGCGGGTGGATTTTGGGCGGATTTCCATGGCTTACCCTCAGTATCAGCCAATGGCAGAGGCCGGTTTTTCTGCAGGTGGCGTCCCTAACTGGAGCAGCGGGAATCAGTTTTACCCTGATGCTTTTCAATGCCGGTTTGGCATTTTATTTTGTGGGAGTTTGGCGTAATCGTCGGAGGACATGGTGGAAACGCTTGTCATGGGAATTCTATTTCGCGCTGGCGGTCCTTTTCATGGCGGTGGGATATGGGTTGAGCCAGTC
>JBEAQI010000040.1:0-4958 GCA_041163965.1 Verrucomicrobiota bacterium
ATGGCCGAAAAGAACAACCCCGACTACACGATCTGCCTCGCGGCAGGCCAGCGTACCCTCAGGCACGCCCTGGCCTTGCACATTACCGGGGACGAGCGACACAAGGACGCTGCCCTCCTTCAACTTGATGCGCTCTTCGACGACTCGATTTGGCCGGATTGGATCGATCAGGCACACCTGCGATTTGGTCTGCCCGCAGACCTGCGAACGGGTATGCTGTCGCAGGATTGCGGCCTTGCCTTCGACTGGCTGTATCCATTTCTGAGTGCAAATGAGCGGGAACGGCTTGTGGAGGGCATCAACCGGCGTGGAATCAGGCCCTTCCTTCAGAGCATGGAGGCGGACCCATGGTGGTCACATGAGTTGAACAATTGGAATACCGTGATTATTGGCGGCCTTGGGGTCGCAGGGATGGCCCTTTCCGGTGAGCATCCGGACGCGCACCGCCTTGTCTCCCTGTCAAGGGGCCACATGGAACGCTATCTCTCCATTTATGGATCCGACGGCTCCTTCAACGAATCCGTTGCCTATTCGGTTTCCACCAGCTTCCCGGTTTCCTATTTCAACGCCCTCTACTATCACACCCGGGGTGAGATCAATGCCCTCGCCCAGCCCCCCTTTCCTCTGACGGCACGATGGACCCTTTACGCCGCCCTGCCAGGAGGACGCTTTGCGGGTTTCGGGGATGGACCGACGGAACTTGCCGGACGCATGGCGTTTATCAGCGCCATTGCCGCAGCCAACCGTGATTCGATTGTGCAGGGGTTTGCGGCGCGCCACATGGAAACCAGTGCCGATCCTTACGCGCTACTCTGGTATGATCCGGACTTGTCAAGTGCCTCACCGGAGGGGGCTTTGCCACTAGGGAAGATCTTTCCGGAGAATAGTGGGCTCGTTTTCAGCCGTAGTAGCTGGGATCCCGAAACTCCGGAAATGGTGGTCTATGGCAAGGCCCGCCAAGCGCAAAACCATGGTCATAACGACCTTGGCCAACTCTGCATTGATAGCCGGGGCAAGCCTCTGATTGTCGATTCCGGCAGCCCGTCGATTTATCCTGAGGACTTTTTCAACGAGAATCGCTACCGTTACTACAACGCCTCCGTAGCCGGTCACAACGTGTTGATGTTCGGCAAGCGGGAACAGCGCTTTGAGCGTCCAAAGGACGGCATCAAGGGCCTCCTCGATCTGGATCCTATCAGCGGCCAGTACACGCAGTCGTACTTTGATGACCGATTGGGAGGCTACTGGCAAATTGACCTGACCCGAGCCTACGATGGGGTCCATTCGGTGCGGCGCACCGTTATTCATCTTCTCCCGGGTTGGGTAGCCGTGCTGGATGAGGCACACTTGGAGACAACAGAAGAGGTTTCTCTGCGCTGGCACACGGCCAGAACGCCCCAATACGAACCCTCCGGGCACTTTGAGGTCGCCCATGGAGATGCCTTCATGGCATGCCGCCTTGCCGTGCTTGAGGGCTCAACCAAATCGCTTACGCTGAAGCGCCATGCCTATGAGCCACCCTACGATACGGACAGGACTGGACAATTGCTCCAGCAAAGGCACGAGCCGTATTTGGAATTCATCTTGCACGCAGAAAGCACCCGCATCCTAACCTTGTTCGCCAGCACCGATGGACCCAAAACGCGCCGATGGGAGGAAACCTCCCAGGGCACCTGGATGATTGGGGAGGGACAGCATGAAGCGGTTGTGACCGTAAACAAGCAGTCCCTGCTGATGGCCCACCCGTTCACCAACCGCGCCTTGAAGGTTAACCTGCAAGGTGGACAAAGGCGGGACTGAGCCGCAGCCACAGCCCGATCCGTAAAGCGAACTTCCAGCCCTACCGCAGGAGGGCCGGAAAACGGAATGCCCCTCTGTTTGGGTGCGCTCCCGGTCCGACCGCTGCCAGGCTGTGAATTGAATCGTCCTAGAGGCTCACTTCGTAAACTCGCCAAAGGGCCGGTCCTCAAAGGTGCGCAAATACGTTCCAAGGAGAGCCTGCATCTCGCCCAGTTTGGCGGGATTTTCGGCGGCGAGGTTGTTCAATTCACGCGGATCGTCATTGATGTTATACAGCTGATCGACCTGAAAGTAATTGGGATTGTGGCGCGAGGAATTGAACCCGAGATGCTGGTTTCGCACCAGATAAGGCTGCGGCATGGGAGCGCGGTTGCCACCCGCGAAGTTCTCACCTGGCATGGGATCCCCCTGGAAGCTCTCAAAGGTCTCCCCACGGTCGATGCGACGCTGCACGGCCTCCGGGTAGCGGATGGCGATGTACTTCCAGCCATCGGCCGTCAACACCCCACGACTGTATCCGATCTCTCCAAACACGGAGTCGCGAACCGCATCCTGCTGTTGTCCAAGAATGACGGGAGTGAGGTCAAGGCCATCCATCTGATAATCGGACGGCGCGTCGGTGCCGGTAAGTCCAAGAATGGTCGGGGTGTGGTCGACATTGGAGACGAGGTGACTGTACCGGCTCCCAGCCTCAACCTTTGCCGGCCAGTGCACCACCAGCGGAACGCGAATGCCCCCTTCATAAAGGGTCGTCTTTCCATAGCGCCAGGCTCCATGATCGGACGTCACAATCAGGACCGTGTTCTCAAGCAGGCCATTTGCCTCCAATTTCGCGACAAGGGCCCCCACTGCCGCGTCCATCAAGGTGATGTAGGCCGTCTCCTCGGGATATCCCATCTCGCGAACCTCATTGAGGATCTGCAGCCGCTCCGGCATGAAGGGGAAATCGCGCTCGACCTGACCCTCTCCTGTCATGGACGGGTCGGCATGCATGGAAAAGCGGTAGCGTCCCTTTCCATCCACAACCCATGGATCCGGGCCATGCGGCAAGGTTGGAGCATAATACAAAAAGAATGGCTCGTCCTTGCTCTGATCGATAAATTCAAGCGCGGCCTCCGTCGTCCACTCAATGTTGTGAACATTCAGCTTTTTGTTAAACAACTCGCGCAAATTGCCGGCGTAGACATTGTTGACATAATCAAATCCGTAAGGGGCGATACGGGACTTCCACCAATCCTGATTGTGCTGCATTCGGGCATTGATCTCAGGATCCTCCGGGTCGGCATCCATCGAGTATTCCTGCAACCCATAACTGGCCCAACGCTCGGGATGATTGAGAATATCGTGGTCAACAATATGGGACTTTCCGACAAACCCGGTACGATAGCCATTGGCCTGCAACACCTTCGGTAAATTCAACTGGTCCGGTGGGTCCAATTCAACAATATTCTCGATTTGGGTCTGGGTGCCGCGGGGATGCAGGGCCATGAAACGGGTTCCCTGACTGCGACTCGGATAGCGGCCCGTCAGGGTCGTGTAGCGACTCGGTGTGCACACGCTTGTGGAGACGTAGGCGCGGTCAAAAATCATGCCATTGCCCGCCAGTTTGTCGACATGCGGTGAATACACATTGGCACCTGTGTAGCCCCACGCCGCCGGCGCTTTGAGCCCAAATTTGCTGTACTCCCAGTCCATGGGACTCTGGTCATCGGTCATGAAGATGATGACATTCGGGGGCCTCGTTTCGGTCCTTTCAGCCGATAAGGCCGAAGCGACAACACTGCTGAGAAGAATGAGCGTGATTAGGGTTTTCATAAGGTCAGGCTTGGTTAACAGGTGATGGATAAAACAGGGATAATGCTATTTCAACTGAACATGAATCTGAATAAATTGACTCTTCGTGGCGTTCGCTTGCGTGGTCCGAGCCACCCAGCCTCCAGTCCCCAGCTCGATCAGATTTAGCTCCGGCCCGCCAACGGACCATTCAAAAAGGTCGCTCGACCAGCGAAGGGAAAAATCAACCTGACGACGCCCATCCCACGGAACCGGCACTTCCATAAGGAGTCCCGATTCCTCGCTAACGAGCCGGGGAACCGGCCACGGGAAACTGTCGGCGCTAAGCGGGTCCAGCGCGAACGCATATTCGATGAGGTTGCAAAAGCCATCCCCGTCGGGATCCGCCACCCAATCCGTAGAGGCGGTCGGCAATAACGGATTCGCGGTCAATACGCGCTGCCGCCATACCTCCGGATCGATCAGGTCCACCACCCTTGAGGTGCTTCCGTTAGCATTGTAAGCCGAGAACACATAGCGGCCATCCATGTCTTCCGGAATGGATACAGCGAATGTGGTCGCATCGAACGGTAAGGCATCGATAATCGCTTCCGAGCTGTCGTCGGCGATGGCCAGCGAGTACCCAATCACATCCGTTCCTACCGACCAGTTCAGTTGCAGACGATTGCCTTCGAGGAAAGAAAAGCGAAAATCACCAATTGGCGCAGGCGGGCCGCTTTCGGATCGGGTGAATTCCCCGAAGGGCCGGTTCGGGATGCTACCCGCATGGGCAGCCAGCCATTGTTTCAATGCCACCGTCTCCGTCGGCGCTTCGCCGGCACGGTTGTTGAATTCACGAGAACCATCGTTCAGTTGGTAGAGCTGGTCATCCTCGAAATAGGAGGGATAGGAACGGGCCGGGCCATTGGCGAGGCTGCTGTTACTGATGTAGTAGGGCCGGGGCAGGACCGGCGCCCCGGTTTGGTAATCATTCCATCGTGCCCCGTCTTCGATCTGCCGCTCCACAGAGACGGGATAGCGCAGCGCGATCAGTTTCCAGTCAAGAGTCCTCACGGCGCGGGCATAGCCGATTTCGGCATAGGCCACCTCGCGCGGGGAGCCTGCCGTTCCAGCAAGGACCTTGTCGAGGCTGAGTCCATCAATAGGCGTCAGCGGGTGCGACTCGCCACCGGCAATGGCAAGCAGGGTCGCGGCGATGTCAACGTTCTGCACCAATCCGGTAACCGTTGTGCCCTGGGCGGTGATACCATTCGGCCAGTGCATGACCAGCGGCACCTTCAAGCCACTGTCATACAAGGAAGACTTCCCAGAGAGGGGATCGGGATCCAGCTGGGTGATGTGCCCGTGGTCCGCGGTGAAAATCA
>JBEAQI010000041.1:0-2820 GCA_041163965.1 Verrucomicrobiota bacterium
CGGCAGATGGGGAGAGAGGTCCTTTGAGGAGGGCGATCCAGCCTGTGTAAAGGAGGCTGGCGACGCCGAGTCCAAGATTGAGCGCGAGGCCGCGGAAGCTCAAAACGGTGGCCCGAAAGGCGGAGTCGACTTCGCGATTCAGATAGAAGCTGGAGAGGTACTGTACCATGCCCATCATGGCAAAGACCGGCAAGGCGAAGAGGACCCCCCAGTAAGGAAGGGTGAGACTGACTCCGCTTAGTCCGATGACAAGGGCCACGGAAAGAAAGAACAGATTGGAGATGGGCGAGCGGTGGTGGACGAGATGCTTGGAGAGCTTCGCGGTGAGCATGCCCATGAGGGATATGGCGGCACCGATCAGTCCAAACAGGGCGGTGGGGATTTCCACGACGCGGTAATATTCGCTGGCGAGGACGACGAATTGACGCGCCACGCTATCGATGGCGAGGGCGGCGATGATGACAAAGAGGACGAAGCGATGCCCGAGGGTCCAACGGGCGGCCTCCTTTATCTGATGGAAGGGCAGCGCCAATTGCTGCCGAATGGATCGCCTCAGGGTTTGAGGCCGCGAGACAAGTGGCTCCTTGAAAGAGAGAACGACAACGAGGAGGGCCGTGGCGTGTATCCATGTCAGGATGACGGGCAATCGGACGATGAGTGACTCCGGGAGTAATGTTTCGATGCCGAGAGTGGCCTGCAAGGAATGGATCACGGTTGGGTCGTAGACGAGAGCGCCGGTGATCATGGTGAAGAAAAAGGCGAGCGAGAGGGCCTTGGCGGTGCGCTCAAGGAGAGAGGACCATTCCCCCTCCCGGGCGAGGGCCTTGAGCGAGTCGTAGGCGAGCGCCTCGTCGGCCCCACTGGCGGCGGCCTCGGCGAGGCCGGAGCAGACGCGGTTGAGGAGAAAGATTGGAAAGAGAAGCGCGGAACCTAGAGGGACCCAGACGAGCAGCCCCATCTCAATGAACATGAGAGCGGCGGCTAGAACAAGGAGCGGTTTGCGCCCGAGGATGTCGGCGAGGGCGCCGGAGGGGACCTCGGCGATCACAATGGTGAGGGCCCAAACCACATTCAAAATGGCGAACTGTTCGAGCGTCAGGCCATAATCCAGATACAGGATGGTGAAGACGGGGTAATAGTAACGCGCATTGAAGAGGATTCTGAACCAGGTGAAAAGGCGCAGGTTCCGCGCATAGCGAGCCTCGGCGGGCGCGGAGATGGGGCTCATTCGCGGTCGGACGTTTCCCCGGTTGGCGCCTGCTCCGTAAAGAGATCGACCTGAATGTGGTCGTGGTTGCTGGGGGGGTCCTCCCGGTGGAGGTGCTGAGGGGGCCGACCAACCCGGCGGTTGAGCGCGGCCTCGCATTCCTCGACGATGCGGTCACAGATTCGCCGCACGTGGGTGGTGAGCCACATGAAGGTATCGCTTTTTTCCCGGTAGTCGGCCCGACCAAAGTGATCGACCCGACCGTTGGCGCGGAGGGTGTCGTTTTGGGAAAATTCCTTTTCGTTTCTCGGCTCGTAGACGGCGTAGGTTTTTCCGCCGTGTTTGCGGACCACGGAAAAGACCGGGACATCACTGGGGCCGTCGGCGATGTAGATCATGTTCTGGATGGGAACGCGGCGGTCCTCGTGGGAAATCCGCGAGTTGACGTCGATGGAGCGGATTTTGTTGGTCCCCTTGTTGATTTCAAAAATGTATCGGGTCTTGATGGTGTTGTCGACGAGGTTGCCGATCTGGGCGATCTCACTTTCCCCATCAATTTCAAGTTCACTCTGGGAATCGTAATTCGGGGGCAGTGGATTTTCGATGAATTCGCATCCGTAGACCTGTTCGACAAAGGGAGCAATGGCGCTGCCGCGGATCATTTCCGCCAATCCCGTGGAAACAATGTAGTGTTCGAGGCGGATTTCGTAGCGGGCATAGAGGGGATCCTTGCTGACGAGGGTGCGGAGTGTTTCAAAGAATTCCGGAAGCCCTTGGTAGAAGTGCAGCTTTTGGCCGAGTTGGCGGAGCAGGGCGTTGTTGAGTTTAGGAAATTTGCCGTGCCGGACATAAGTGAGGATATGGTCGAGGTAGAGGATGTCTCCCGAGACAATCATGCCCCGCTCCCGGTACTTTCCGGGAAGGGCATTCACTTCCTGCCAGAAGCGTTTTTCATCCACGCCGTAGTGTTCGAAGATGGGCCATTGCATGTAGCCCGGGATGAGGGTCTTGTCGAAGTCCCAGACGCAGGCCACGATATTCTGCCGATTGAAGGAATTGTCCTCTGCCATGGCGGTGAGAAAAGCGAAAGCCTGCGGCGGGTCAATGCCGCTGACGGCGAAGTTATACCGTCTGCATGCTCAGCAATCAATTTATACCAAATCCAGTTGGCCTCGCCCCGTTAATCAAAGCGGCCGCCGACCTCGACCCCGATTAAAGAAAACGGCCGCCGGCCTCGAAGAGGCCAAACCCCATAGCCCAATGGCAAGTCGCGCAGCGACGCAGCCTTGGGTTAACGGGCATAAAAATATCAAGCCCTGTAAGGGCGACACCCGAAACCGAAACCGATCCCGATCCCGATATCGATCCCGATTTTTGTCACCTGTTTGGAGTTTCCGATTGATAATGAAGAAGGTACTAAAGGAGGAACCAGGACCCGAGGGTGAGAAAGATGAGAAACCCTCCGGTGTCGGTGATAAAGGTGAGGAGGATGGAGGAGACTTGCGCCGGATCCTGTTTGAGACGGACCAGCAGGAGCGGAACCATGGTCCCGGCGAGGCATCCCAGGGCGAGGTTGATGACCATGGCCCCGAGGACGATAAAGGAGAGGCGTG
>JBEAQI010000042.1:0-4134 GCA_041163965.1 Verrucomicrobiota bacterium
GCCGCCGCGGCCCGCACCTTGTCGGCAAATCCACCGTGGCGCCCGACGATTGTACTCTCAGGGGACGCGCACAGGTTGTGGTCACCGCTTGAGCAGCACTCGCATGCATGGCAGTAGCCGGAATGCCAGCCCAGACCAACCCACTGGCCAACCTGCAAATGGCCGACCCCCGACCCGGTGGCCCCAATCCGGCCGATCACCTCGTGGCCAGGCACCAGCGGATACCGGGTCATGCCCCACTCGTTGTCGAGCATCGACAGGTCGGAATGACAGATTCCGCAGTTGTCGACCTCGATCTCGACCTGATCATTCCCCAACGGTCCCTGTTCATACGAGAAGGGCTGCAGGCGGCCCTTTGGTTCCAGCGCGGCATAAGCATTTATCATGCTTCAACTACATCGCTTAAGACAGCCGGCGCAAGCGGCTCAGACAACTTTATCTACATGAAATCCGATCAGGTGCCCATGGACCTGCCTTTCACCAAAAGGAAAAAGATGCGAGGCCCCAGAATCAAGGGGCACTGTGCAGAGAAGTCAGCTTCGCGAGCGCCGACGGCGCCACCAAAGCGCCCCGGCCACAAGGCCGGCGGCCACCAAGGCAAAGGCCCTGGGCTCGGGAACCACCGCAAGGCCACCAACGGTGTCGAGTCCTGAGGCAAAGGTCGCCTGGAGAGTGCCGTCCGGCCCGAAGTGGTAAATGTTGCCGGTGTTTGCGGAACTGCCGGTGATGACACTGCCATCAGCAAGGATGGCGATCACCCCGGATTCAAAAGGGCTGCCCGTCGTGGCAAAAGAGGTGGTCGTGAAGGTTGTCAAATCGGTCTGAAGGATCGACCCGTCCATATTGCTGGCGGTGAAGAGAATGTTGCCGGCGATACCGAGGCCAGTCGGTCCCGAAAGGCCGGAGGAGCCGTCCGCAATGACCTCCATCAGGAATGAGCCGGTGACGTCAAACTGCTTCACTGGGCCACTGGCAATCGTGGTCGCAAAATTGTAGGTCTGGTCACTGACGAAAAGCGTGCCGTCAGCCGCCAGGGCCACTCCGGGACTGCTCGCCAAGCTACCACCGGTCGTGTAGTCGCTGACCGCGAGGGTGCCGCCAGTGGCGTTGGTCAGCTTCAAAATGGGCCCCGTGTTGGCAAAGATCGGACTGCGCCCGATCAGGAGATCGTTTCCTTGAAAAACGAGGCTGCCGGGGAACACCTCAAAAGCGCTAAAGGCATAGACGGTCGACAGCGTCAGCGTCGCAGGTTCATATTTTGAGATTCTCGGCGCAAACGTTGACCCGTCGCCACTTTCGCCAATGTAGAGGTTGCCATCCGGCCCCATGACCATGGCCGTTGGCGACACCAAGGACCCGCCGGTCAGGAGGGTGGTCCGCGTGCCAGTGGGATCGGCAGTATCATAGCGGATCAATTCACCGGTGCTGTAACTGACCGCGTACACCTCTTCAGCGCTGGCCACTCCGCTGAAGAGCGTCCAAAAGAGTGAAAAGAAGGCGATGACTATTGATGTGTGCTTCGCGGTGTACATGTGGAATCCTATCTCGAAAGGTTAACAATAAGTTGGAAACGCCGCTGTATTGGATCATAAGAGCGCCCTAATTCATTTAGAGGGAGGGGAAAGCGGGCGCGGGGTCAAGCACGGGATGCGATGATCCAAGAACCCCGATCACACGATCCCGCCGCGTCACCGATAGGGCGAATTTAACCGTTCACGGGTTTGAATTCGCCGTTGCCGCCGGATATCGTCTTGTAAGAAATATGGGATTTCGACGCCCCCTTTCATCTCCATCACAGTTGCCGCGGCCTAAGCAACCGTCCTGCATCGGATCGGGTTATATTCCTGTCCACCGGTGAGCGCTCCTATCCAAGCGGTCTGGTTCAAACGGGATCTGCGACTGGCGGACCATGCGCCACTGCAGCGGGCTGCGCTGGCCGGACCGGTGGTCGCGCTTTACCCCATTGAGCCGGAATTGCTGGCCCTGCCAGATTTCGACAGCCTGCATTGGAACTTTATCAGGGAATCCCTGCAGTATCTTCAGGACGCCATTGCCCGGCGGGGCGGAACCCTTGTGTGGCAGGTCGGTGATGCCGTCACCCTCTTGCATCAATGGAAGGCTCAATTCGGGTTTACCACTCTCTGGGCGCATGAGGAAACGGGCAACAACTGGACCTATCAACGGGACATTCGGGTACGGAAATGGGCCACCGCTAACGGGGTCGCCTTCGTTGAGTGCCCCACCAATGGAGTTGTTCGCAAACTTGGAAACCGCGACGGCTGGAGCGCACGATGGGAATCAAGAATGTCCCAACCGTGTCAGCGTGTTCCGGAGGCCATCAGATGGGCCACTGTTCCGCCGTCCTCCGATCCGCTCCCGACCGCCAGAGCGCTTCAGCTACGCGACCCCGACCGCCGTGGAGACCTCAAAGGGGGGCGACCGGAAGGGCTGCGGACCCTGCGCTCCTTCGTCCATGAAAGGGGCACCCAGTACGCGAAAGAGTTGAGCAGTCCGAACACCGCTCCGCTAAGCTGCTCGCGCATCAGTCCATACCTCACGTGGGGCTGCCTCTCTATGCGGGAAGTCGTTCAGTTTGTGCGCACGACCGATAGCCCCACTTTTCCCTCCCGCAGCGCGCGGGCCTTTCTCAGCCGCTGCCATTGGCACTGCCACTTCGTGCAAAAACTGGAGGATGAGCCGGATATCGAGTTTTTCTCCTTCAACCGACTCAGTGATCTATTGCGCCCGGAGAGCGGGGACACAAGGTCCCGCCTCAAAGCATGGATGGAGGGGCAGACGGGTTACCCCATGGTCGATGCCTGCATGCGCTTCCTGCGCGCCACGGGATGGATCAATTTCCGTATGCGCGCCCTCCTCGTTTCCTTTGCCGCTTACCACCTCTGGCTGGACTGGCGCCTCTTCAAGGACTTCCTCGCCCGACAGTTTATCGACTATGAACCGGGAATCCATTTCTCTCAGTTGCAGATGCAGAGCGGGGTGACGGGAATCAACACGCTCCGGATGTACAATCCGGTCAAACAGGGACTCGATCATGATCCGGAGGGAACTTTCATCCGTCAGTGGGTCCCGGAACTGAGGGCGCTCGAGACCGCCGATGTACATGCCCCATGGAACATTCCGGAAATGATTGCCCACTCCATCGGATTCACGCCAGGCAAGGACTACCCGCTGCCCATCGTCGACCACCAGACCGCCATTCGCCACGCCCGCGCAGCATTCTCCGCCCTTCGTCATGCGCCCGGATTTGCGACGGAGGCGCAACGGGTCTACCGCAAACACGGCAGCCGCTCCCCCAACCGGCAGGCCTGAATCCAAACCCAGATCGTTCGGTGTCATGCTCACTGTCTACACACACCCCAGTTATACCGATGCCTTGGATCCGACGGTACGGTTTCCGCGGGAAAGGTACCACTTGATCACGGAGCGCCTGAGCGCCCGACCGGAGATCGAGCTGCGGACGCCTCGACTGGCCAACCGGGACGAATTGGTCAGTGCCCATGACCCGGCTTTCGTCGACGCCTTCCTCGACGGAACACTCGATGAGCGTGCAGTACGCCGGATTGGTTTGCGGCCGTGGACAACCGCCATCATTGAGCGCACCCTCCGTCTGACCGGCGGCAGCTTGGAAGCCATGGAAACAGCCCTCCAGACCGGAGGAATCGCCGGCAACCTCGCCGGCGGGACGCACCATGCCCACTATGCCTATGGCTCGGGTTACTGTATCTTCAACGACTTGGCCGTCTGTGCCCGCCAAGCCATCACCCGCTGGGGTCGCCGGCGTATCTGCATCATCGACCTGGATGTGCATCAGGGTGATGGCACCGCCGCGATCTTTAAGGATGATCCGACCGTCTTCACATGCTCGGTTCATGCAGCGCGAAATTTCCCGTTCCATAAACAGAAGAGCGATCTCGATGTGGCCCTGCCGGATGGGATCACCGACGACGTCTACCTCGCCCACTTGGAGGCTGCCCTCGACCGTATCGATTTCTCCGCATTCGATACCCTGTTTTATCAGGCGGGGGTGGATCCGCTTCAGTCCGATGCGCTGGGACTGCTGAACCTGACACGTGACGGCCTCGCTCGACGCAATCAGCGCATCTTCGACATTAA
>JBEAQI010000043.1:0-4320 GCA_041163965.1 Verrucomicrobiota bacterium
CGATCAGTATGGCCTGCTGGCTATGATTGATGGTCAGCCAGCAGGGTGGGACCTCGTGTCTCGGACCAGCGCCTATGCGGACTTGCATGCCCAGCTTCTTGAGAGCTACACCATTCAGGCACTCGTTCAGGTTCGGGCTGCGATGCAGCAGCGCAAGTGGGAGGAAAAAGAAGAGAGCGCAAGCGGCCCTGGCCCACAAGCAGCAATGGCCTTCCTTGAGCAATGCGCAGCGATGCCCGGCAAGGCTTACCCTTCGGTTGGGCTCGGTAGCGACTGGCGCTTCACAGACCATCAGGTGGTGGGCTCCGGATTGGAGTGCGACGGAGGGTGGGTCCACATGGCCTATTTCAGGGATGAGCGCGACGATAAGGAGGCCGCCTATCAGCCCCGACACATTCAGGCCATGCGGATGCGCGCGGCCCTGCGACGCAACTGGCGCGAGGGCTGACCCCTTCCGGTCGGGATAGCTGGACCCGCGCGTCTGCGCGGGTCCATTTTTCGAATTCAGTGACCTTTGTTTTTACTGGTTGAATTTGCAGCTGGTTACATGTTGATTTGCCGGGATGGACTTAGCGGGCACAGGAACCGCCATCGAAAAATCAATTCATAATAGAGGCATGACATGAAGGGGCAGATGCGAACGCACCAATTAGATCCCAGCGCAAAGCTAGGGTGGGGAGAAAAGCTCGGCTATGCGGCGGGGGATATGGCGTCCTGTTTGTACTTTGGGATCTTCATGAATTTCCTGGCCATCTTTTATACTGACATTTTCGGTATTACGCCGGCGGCCTTGGGGACGATGCTATTGTTCACCCGGACATGGGACTGGATCAACGATCCCATAATGGGGGCTATTGCCGACCGGACGAACACTCGGTGGGGCAAGTTCCGCCCATGGCTCATCTGGATGATCATCCCGTATATGATCTTTGGTGTCCTAACCTTTACCACGTTTGATCTAAGCCCCTCGATGAAATTGGCCTACGCCTATTTCACCTACACCATGTTGATGATGATTTACACCGCCATCAATGTTCCGTACGGGGCGCTGATGGGGGTGATGACAGCCAACTCCGAGCAGCGGACAGTGCTGGCTTCGTTCCGCTTTGTCGGGGCCAACGTCGGGATTTTCACGGTTACGCTTCTGCTTCCCTTGCTGGTTGAAAAGATTGGCGGCGGCAATGATCAGCTGGGGTACTCCGGGGCCATGGTGGTCATGGCCGTGATGGCCGGCGGTCTCTTTTTTGTGACATTCAAGACCAGCACCGAGCGCATCCGCGAACGGGAGACGACGCATGAGCCATTTTTTGATGAGATGAAGGAACTCGTCCGCAATGTCCCTTGGTTGATCGTGATTGCCCTCAGTATTCTCACTGTGATGAGTCAGGCCATCGGGGCCACCACGACACTCCATTTCTTTAAGTATGTTTCGGGGAATGAGGCATGGGGAACGAAGCTGTTGCTCATCAACTCTGTCACGGCGGTGATCGCGGTGTTGCTCAGCAAATCGATTTGTTCTGTGATCGGTGGCAAAAAGCGGGCCTACATCATTCTCAACCTTTTGTTCGCCGCGGTGCTGGTCTGGTTTTATTTCATACCAGTCCATGACTTCCGTCAGATGATCGTCAACCAGATCGCCATGGCCTTGGTGGCGGCACCGATGATGCCGGTCTTCTGGTCCATGATCGCTGACACTGCCGATTACGGAGCGGTCAAATTTGGGCACCGGTCCACCGGGATCATTTTCTCTGCTGGAACTGCCTCGCAGAAAATCGGCTGGACCGTTGGACCAGCCCTCGCGATGCTCATCCTTGGCGGAGTAGGGTATGTGGCTAACTCCGATCAGTCACCAGAAACCCTCCACACCTTACGCCTCCTCAAAAGCCTTATTCCAGCTGGCTTCGCGGTGCTCACCGCGATTGTCACAGCCTTTTATCCCATTAACTACCAGATGGAGCGCGAACTCGAAGCAACGGTGTCGAGGATGGCCAAATAAGGGGCGGAAGGTGGAATAAAGGGGAGCGATCGGAGTGCTGCTGGGGCATGGACCTACGTGCCTCGTTGAGCGACTCGCCATTGTCGGCATCCAGACTCTATTAAGCGATTCCTGCTCAAGACAGGCCGATGAGGCCTGACAGGTCGCTCAGAGTGGTGACGATGGCGTCTGGTGAGGTTTGGCCGGCCTGTGGGTGGTCCTCACGCCAACGAAGCGAGCGCTTATCCCCCGCAAAGAGAGCGGTTTTGAAGCCAGTGACTTGAGCGGGCCAAATGTCATTCCGCATGTCATTGCCGACAAACAATACCGCAGAGGGCTGAATCCCTTGGTTCGCGAGGTGCTGGGCGGCGATGGAGTAGAGCCGATGGGAGGGCTTCCCCTCAAGCAGTTCATACGACCAGATACAAAGCTCCGGGTCAAACCCGAGGCCCGACGGTGGCCTGCCGAGAAGGGCCTCCATGAGAAGCGGTGTATAAAACTGGGCATTTGAAATGATCCCAAGACAAAGGCCGTGCTCGCGGAGAGCCTGCAGGACAGCGGTCGCCCCCGGCATTGGCCAGCAGGGATTGACGCGGCACTCGTAATCAATGATGGCGGACTCGAGCTGCCCGGCGGCGCCGACCCATTCTCGGGAAGTAGCGATGGAGATAAATTCTTTCCAGACCGCTTCGATCCGCACCTCGGGGTAGAGCGTTCCTTTTTCTTTGAGAGAGGCGCGAAAGGCTTCAATCGTTTCGAGAAGTAATTTGCCGAAAGGGGCTTCCGGCTTTGGGACGGCGTAACCGGCGCGTTTCAATGCCAAAGCGATGGCCGGCCCCCGGTCCTCGGCCCTCGCCAGGCTGATATCGCCGGAACCTGAGACGAGGAGGGTTCCATAGACATCAAACAGGACCGCCTTTATGCCGACCAGCCGGGGAAGGACCGGAGAAACACCGGTCGGCATCGGGAAGAGGGGCTGGGAGCAAGCCCTGAATAGCTCCACAAGGGGATTCACCAGAGGGACGTTCTCTTTATTCGAATATTAAAGTCGCGGCATTCCCCCGAGATCACCGAATCCCCCATCAGGGAGCTGCATACCGGAGGCCTGCATCTTTTTCATCATTTTCCGCGCCTTTGAGCCCTGCATCATTCGCATCATTTTCTTCATTTGCTGGAACTGCTTGATGAGGGCGTTCAGCTCCCGGATTTGCAAGCCGGCCCCGCGCGAGATTCGGGTACGGCGGCTGCCATTGAGAATATTGGGATTGCGGCGTTCCTGAGGCGTCATGGACAGGATCAGGGCCTCCGTCTGCTTCAGCTTGCGCTCTTCCTTGTCGCCGACCTCAACGTTGCCCATGCCCGGCATCATTTTCATCAAGCCGCTCAGTGGTCCCATGCGCCGAACAGCCCGCATCTGGGTGAGGAAATCTTCAAAGTTAAAGTCGGCCCGCTGCATCTTTTCGGCCATGCGCTCGGCCTCTTCCTGCTCGATGCTTTCCTGGGCCCGCTCGACGAGCGAGACCACGTCTCCCATTCCCAGAATGCGGCTGGCGAGACGGTCGGCATGAAAGCGCTCAAGGTCTGCCACCTTTTCCCCTGTCCCTAAAAACTTGATGGGGACTTGGGCCACCGACTTCATGGAAAGCGCCGCGCCGCCCCGGGTATCGCCATCCAACTTCGTCAGCACAATCCCGCTTAGCCCAACCGCATCGTTGAAGGCCTTGGCAACATTGACCGCTTCTTGGCCCAAGGCCGCATCGGCCACCAGCAAAGCCTCGTCCGGCTGAACGGCAGCCTTCAAATCAATCACCTCCTGAATCAGCGATTCATCAATTTGCAGCCGGCCGGCGGTATCAAAGATGATGGCATCGGCACCGGCGGATTTGGCCCATTCCCACCCCGCCTTGCCGATCTTGAGGACATTCTTTTGGTCCCGCTCCCCGTAGAAAAGCAAGTCATTGGCCTTGGCGATGGTCTCCAGCTGGTCAATCGCTGCGGGCCGGTAAACGTCGCAGGCGATCACCGCAGGGCGGTAGCCTTGCTTGCGCAGGTGCACCGCCAGCTTGCCGGCGAGGGTTGTCTTTCCAGAGCCTTGAAGGCCGACAAGGAGAATCCGCAGGGGCTTTTTGTCGATCAGGGCATTGTGCCCGTCGCCCAACAGGTTGACCAACTCGTCATGAATGATCTTCACGACCATCTGGCCAGCCGTGACCGACTTGATGACCTCCTGCCCAATGCAGGCCTCTCTGACGCGCTCAATGAAGTCTCGCGCGACCCGGAACTGAACATCGGCGGCAAGGAGCGCCTTGCGGACTTCCTGCAGCGTCTCCGCAATATTCTCTTCC
>JBEAQI010000044.1:0-9086 GCA_041163965.1 Verrucomicrobiota bacterium
GCCGGACTCCATTTCACCCGTGAAGTAATCTCGCGAATGGAATCTATCGGTCATTCTTTTCACGACCTAACCCTCCATGTGGGTCTGGGAACCTTCCAGCCTATCCAGGTCGAAAACATAACGGAGCACCATATCCACCGTGAATTTTATGAAATTCCAAGTCCAACCCGGGCCCTTCTCGATGACACCGTGGCCCAGCCTCGTCTCGCCATCGGAACGACCTCACTCCGCGCCATGGAAGACTACGCCCGCAACCGACACAATGCCATTCATCCCGAGGGCGCTTTCACAAGGGAAGCGGATTTGTATATATATCCTCCGGATGAATTCGCCACTGACGCCTTGCTGACCAATTTTCACCTTCCCCGCTCCACCCTCCTCTGTCTCGTCAGCGCATTCCTGACGCCGGGGTCCACAGATGGCATCCAATGGCTGAAGCAGATTTACGAGGCCGCTCTCAAAAGGGGCTACCGTTTCTATAGCTACGGGGATGCCATGCTCATCCTTTAATAACGACTTTGCTGTGGCGCATTCAACCCTACCCGACATGGAGACCGTCGTCACGGACTACTACGAGTCGCTCTACCGGTTCGCATGGTCTCTCTCTCGCTCAGAGGAGCAAGCTCGTGACCTGACGCAGCAAACCTATCTCATATTTGCTAAGAAGGGGCACACGGTGCGCGATCCTCGCAGCCTCAAGTCATGGCTGTTCACAACCCTCTACCGAGAGTTTCTCAAACTTGCCCGCCGCAATAAGCCCCTTGAAACAATAGAACCGGATCAACTACAGGCGTTTGCGGATTCAACTGTTGTTCATCAAGCGCGACAGCTCCAAGGAAAAGAGGCCATGCAACTGCTTCAATCACTGGACCCCGTTTTTCGTGAACCGCTGTCGCTTTTCTATCTGGACGATCTCTCCTACAAGGAAATCGCCGAAATCCTGAATATTCCGATCGGCACAGTCATGTCACGCCTCTCCCGCGGGAAACAAATTCTAAAATCCAGATTGATGGAAAATCCCGGAAATAAAGACACCTGACTCCGACTCTCACCCTCGATGATACCATGACCACCCAGGAAGCCAGTCAACTCTTGCGGCTTTACCGCCCTGAACAGGGGCTGGAAAATATCCCGCAAATGCGCGAGGCGCTCGCCATGGCCGCCAGCGACCCCGCCCTTCACGCCCTCATTGGAAGCGATGCCGCGTTCGATGCTGCGATGACCGCCCGTCTGCGCACCTCACCGGTCCCGGATGGCTTGCAATCCGACCTACTCAATGGACTCGCCTCCCTTAGACCGCCCGCCCTTGCCGAATCCTCTCGTTACATCGGCTGGTTTCACTTTCTGAGCCTTGGCGCGGCCGCGATTATCACCATCTCGCTCGCCCTCTTCTTTACGTACTGGTATGAACCTGGCCCTTTGCCAGCACCTGTCGAATTCGCCGAGGTTGATGAAACCTTGGATCCAGTGATCTCCACCGCCGACCAACTCTATGCCGCCCTGCAGCCAAAAATGAGGGGTCAACCGGCGAACGTCATGCGGGAGTTCCTCATTTCCAACGGCGGTGCCCTCCCGCAATCCATGCCACCGGGGTTTTCATGGGAATCGTCCCGGGCCTGCGACATCGTCGACATCAATGGCGCCCTCGTCTCCGTTATCTGTTTTGAGTCGCCTGACAAATCCGGCATGCTCCACCTCTTCACCTTTCGCCGCAGCGACTTTCCCCATGCCCAAACACCGCGCCAACCAATGGTTCGGGAGCGGGAAGGGGCATCCTGCTGCGCAACTTGGGCGGATGACGATGGCATCCATGTCCTTTACTCGGAAAAAGGTCAGGAAAATTTGCGCCGCACTCTGGCAATTTCGACAAACGGCAATAGTTTCCAGCTATGAATAAACCAATCATCGCCACCATCGCATTGGCCTGCGCCGGCCTCTCCTCCCTCTGCGCCGAACCTGTTGTCTACAAAATAGACACTGTGCACTCCGGGATTTCTTTCAAAATCCGCCATTTTATAAACAAAATCCCAGGCAATTTCGCTGATTTCACTGGCGAAATTCATTTCGACAAAGAGAGCCCAGAAAACTCGAAAGCAGTGGCCACGGTTCAGGTAAAGTCCGTCGATACCCGCAACCAGAAACGTGACGAACACCTTCAAAATGAAGACTTTTTCAATTCCACGGTCTACCCGGCAATGTCTTTCACCAGCACCAAGTGGGAGCAGACCGGCGACAATCAATTCGCCGTCACCGGTGATCTGACTATTCTGAATACCACCAAACCAGTAACCTTCGCCGTCAGCTTTCTGGGTGAGATCGAGGGGCGTGGCGCCATCCGCTCGGGCTGGGAGGGCAAGGCCACCATCAATCGCACCGACTGGGGAATCACTAACGGCGCCCCAGCCGTCGGTGAAGAGGTGGAAATTGAGCTCAATATCCAAGCGCATCGGACCGAGGCTTGATCCATTTGCGTGCCTCGCCCTCAGCGGGCTCGTTACGCTGTGGCAGCCAAGGGGCTTAATCGTGTTCGCCGAAGTAATGAAGGCGACCCTGCCACATTGCTGAAACGGCGTCACTCAGGGCCGTTATGCGGTCGTGCGCTGGCGGACTCAAGACCATCTGCTCAGCAGCCTTATTCTGCTCAGCCTGTCCAACACGTCGCGCCCCAGCCAGAACAGCCGATACGCCCGGTCTCTGAAGGGCCCATTTCAAGGCAGTTTGCGCCGGAGGCGTTCCCGCCAAGGTGCTCTCGTTTCCAAAATCGGTCAAAAAGGCCTCCACGCTCTCTCGGTGCTCAGCCGCAAAGAAGGAGCTTCGGGACCGGTGGTCGCCATGGGGAAACGCTGGAGGGACTTCAGTTCGCGACAAGAGCCCCTCAGCCAGACCTCCATATCCCACAAACGGAATGCCCAGCTCCTGACAAACCGGAAGGATCGAATCCTCGGCGCTGCGCCAAATCAAATTGTAAGGACCTTGGTAAACCGCCACGGAGGCAACTGAACAAGCCGCCCTCACCTGCTCAGCTGTGTAATTGGATATCCCGATCGCCCCAACAAGGCCCTCCTCCACGCTTTGGGCCAACTGCTCCACATCCCGCTCAATCGCTCCACCGCCTGGCCAATGCAGGTAATACAAATCAATGCGCGCGAGCTGCAATCGCTCCAAACTCCTGGAAAGGGTCTCGCGAATCCGTCCAGCACATGATCCGGGATACACCTTGGAGGCGACAAGACACCCCCCTGATACAGTTTGCAGAAACCGACCTAACAAACGCTCCGAGAATCCATAGCTGCTGGCTGTATCAAAATGGCGGTATCCAGCCTCCCACGCCTCCTCAAGAACGGCTCTGGCAGCCTTGTCCGATTGTCCACCCCAGTGTTTCCCACCCAATGCCCAACAGCCTAGACCCACCTTTCCCGATGCGTACCGGCTCCATCGACTGGCAAATTCAGTCTTGGTCAAGAAATGCCCTCCGTGTCCTCTGACGTGGCGCTTGCTTGTTCTTCCATGGCCGCCAAAAGCGCCCGCCATGCCAACGCCGCGCATTTGACCCGCGCCGGAAAGCGCTTCACTCCCGTCAGGGCCGCTAGTTCGGGATTTTTCGTGATCTCCTCGTCTCCCACATCCGATCGCATCACCCCAAGAAAACGCTCCGCCCGGGCTTTCGCCTCCTCAACCGGACGACCTGCCAACCAACGAGTCATGATGGAGGCTGATGCCTTAGCTATGGCGCAGGCCTGACCCTGAAAGCGGATTTCTTCTATCTGCCCGCCGTCAACCCTCACGGAAACCGCAATCTCATCCCCGCAGAGGGGATTGCGCCCATCGGCGTGGTGGGTGCGGTCCTTCAGCACCCCGAAATTCTCGGGTCGGCGACTGTTTTCGAGAATGATCTCCTGATACAAGTCCTCCAACTGGCTCATTTTCTTCCTCTCAACAACTGGCGCCTCCACTGCCTTCCAACAACGCTATATCTCTTCACCGGCCAACCGTGGCAAAATCTCCACCACCATCTCCCCGGGAGCCGCGCTGTCGGCCTCTTCAATTCGCACGTTCACAGGGATGTAACGCTCCCCCGGCAACAACACCCCTCCCGCAATCTGCAGCTGCTCCAATCGCACACTCCACCCATTCGCCTCAACTCGGCTCAAAACCAGAGCGAGTCGGTCCTTCCACAGCTGGGGATCCCCCTCCAACCGTTGCACAAATGAAGCCCAATCCTCCGAGTTCCGTCCACCCACCCCAATTTTTGTCAGATCCAGATAGAGACCCTCCACCTCGCCTGATTTGATTTCCAGGGAGCGCTTCCAGAGGCCCGCCCACAGCGCTCCCTCGACCTGAACCCGCTTCACTTCCACCCCAACCTGATCGCTCAATACAAACACCTCCCGCAACTCCAGCCGCCCAGGTGACAAGCTGATCTGCCCAAGTTGCCAAGCTCGCGCTCGATCACTCTCGAGAATGCTTTCAAAGAGCGCCCGCTGCCACGAGGGATTGTAGAGAAAAATGATGATCAGGGTTACGACCACCGCCACAAGCGCCCCAATCAGGGTCAATAGAATTCGAATCGCCTTCATGATCACCTCTTAAATGAAAAACCGGTAGTGGATCAATGTCCAACTACCGGCTTCAAATCTCAATTGCCGAATGGGTCAACGGTGTTGCGCTTCGAAAATGCGCTTCTCCTTCACCTTGTTGGCGGCCTTTCCGATTCTATCCCTCAGGTAGTAGAGGCGGGCACGCATCGTGATCGATTCGCGATCCACTTCAACTTTCTCAATGTTCGGGCTGTGGACCGGAAAAACGCGCTCCACGCCCTCACCGAAGCTAATCCGGCGCACCGTGAAGGTTTCATGAATACCGCTTCCCTTCCGGCAAATCACGATCCCCGCGAAGACCTGTATACGCTCCTTGTTCCCTTCCCGAACCCGCGTGTGGACCCGCACCCCGTCCCCTACTTTGAAGGCGTCGCGGTTCGGTTGCAGTTGCTCCTTGGTGATTTCGTTGATAACGGCATTCATTGTTCTGATTCCTGTTCTGAAAGTAAGTCTGGTCGGCGATCGCGGGTCTTCTCAAGGGCGCGGGCCACGCGCCACTCTTCGATTTCCTTGTGATTGCCGGATAATAAAACCTCAGGTACCCGCATTCCTTCAAAATCGAAGGGCCGTGTGTATTGAGGAAAACCAAGCAAAGTGTTGTGGAAACTATCCTGCGTCAAGGACTTTTCCGCTCCCAATACACCGGGAATTTGCCGCGTTACAGCATCCGTCAACACCGCCGCCGGCAGCGTGCCGTTCGTCAGCACGTAATCGCCTATGCTGATCTCCATGTCGATGCGGCTCAATCGAATACGCTCATCAATCCCCTCATAGTGGCCACTGACCAAAATCAAATGGGGCTCCTTCGATAATTCCACCGCCATCGCTTGCTTGAAGGGCTCCCCATCCGGGGAGAGATAGATCGTTTTGCATCCAGCGCCCCGTTTCAAATCGTCAATCGCTGCCGCCAATGGCTCCGGCCGAAGCAACATCCCCGCCCCTCCGCCGAAGGGACGATCATCCGTGATCTGCCACTTGCCCATTCCCCACTGCCTTAAATCATGTACCGCAATCTGTACCAACCCGCGCTCCTGTGCACGGCCCAGCATGCTCTCCGAAAGAAACCCCTCCAGCATCCGCGGAAATAAAGTCAGAATGTCGATCTGCATTTCAGGGTACAAAAAAGCCTGCACCCTTTTCAAGATGCAGGCCGTGAAAGGTTATATCAGGCGTTCTTTTCGGAAGACTCTTCTTCGCTCGCCTCTTCGGCGGCTTCCCCCTCGACAGCGGCTTCCTCGATCGCGGCTTCCTCGACTGCGGCTTCTTCGACTGCGGCCTCAACCGGAACCTCTTCCGTCACAATATCTTCAACCGCGGCATCCATGGCCACCTCCTCGGTAGTCGCTTCAACCGGAGCTTCCACGACTTCAGCGACAGGCTCTGCCACCTCTTCAGCAACAGGCTCCACCACCGGAGCGGGGGCCGCTGCCGCCACATGGACAGGTGCCGGATCGGCCTCTACCGCGACCGCGGGAGTCTGGCGGCGGGCACGCTTGATAAGCGAGCGAACCGTGTCAGAAGGCTGGGCACCGACGCTTAGCCAATAATCAACGCGCTCCAGATCTAGCGCGTACTGCTTGCGCTGATCCTTGTTTTTGGGATCGTATACGCCGACCTTCTCAACGAAACGGCCATCCCGGCGGGACCGCACATCTGTCACCACCACCCGGTAATGCGGGTTGTGCGTCGCGCCTCCGCGCTGCATTCTGATTTTAACTGCCATGGGTCTATAATGTTCCTGTCAAATTGGGAAAAAAGGTTGAGAAAAGGTCAGCGTTAAATGGCTGTCAAGAGTCTTTATGGACGGTTCGTCAAGATTGAGCGAAAACAGAAGGCACAGAAAAAGGACCACCTTAAGTCAACCCTTCAGTTTCCTTAATTTCAACAATGAATGGGCCTTTGCAGGGTTTCAGGAAGGGAACAATCTCCCTTACAGACCAAACAGACCATGATCCTTCCTGAAACAGCCTCCTCCTTTAACCTCAACTTGGATGCCTTCATTGTGCCTGTTAGTTTACCGGCCCTGCTCCACTATTTGCGTCATCCGCGCCAGGGGATCAGCCTTCATTCCCACATCAGAAAAGTCCACGCATCAAGCCCCGCGCCAGAAACTGGAGAAGCTCTGCACATTAACCTCGGCAGCCCGGGAATCGAAGAACCGGACAACCCGATCGAAGAAAACCTGCACGTCCTTGAATCAGCCATCCAAGACCGAAAGGACCATGTGCGGGTCCTATTTTCCGGACGGCTGGAACGGGCCGTGGAGGCTGGCCTCATTTCCGAGCAAACGCTACTACGTCTGAGGCTAAACCTCATGGCAATGGATGACGGCACCTCAGTTGCTCTGCTTTGAGACGTAGGCCTCCAGCACATCAATGTCCTCAGGAACATCAATGCCCACTGTCCGCGTTTGGCAAATTCCGACCCCAATGCGATGCCCATTCTCCAACACCCGCAGCTGCTCCAACCGCTCGGTCTGCTCCAGTTGGCCATACGGCCAAGCAGAGAAGGATTCCAGGACATCCGCACTGTAGGCGTAAACTCCCATGTGCCAATAGCAGGCCTCCGGGAGGATATCACTTGATGCCCGGTTGTAAGGAATGGGCGCCCTAGAGAAATAAAGCGCCTGCTGTTGAGCTCCCACCACCACCTTGACCTTGTTGGGGTCGCGAAAGTCCTCCAAGCGGTCAAACGGGGTGGCCAGAGTGGCCATTCCCATCCCACAATCCAGAAGGTCGACGAGCTTGCTCAGGTGCTCGGCCTGCAGGACGGGCTCATCCGCTTGGGCGTTGATAATCCGCTTCGCCCCGAGAATACGATTCGCCGCCGCAATCCTGTCCGTTCCGCTAGGCAAGTTTGGATCGGTTTGAAAACAAGTATGCCCCTCTGCCTCCAAAACATCCTGCAATTCTGGATCCGCCACCGCAAAATAAAAGGGAATAGAGCCGGCAATGCGCCGCAAATTGTCAGCAGTCCACAAAATCAAGGGACGTCCCCTCACTGGGTGCAATAATTTGCGAGGAAATCGCTGCGATTCCAAACGGGCGGGAACAATGATGACAGTTTCAGACATGATATTGATTCCTTTTGTATCCCGAAGATGATCTCAGCAGCCCGAAAAAACAAGTTCCGAATTGCGCCATAGGATGTTCTCAAGAGCCTCTGGATCAGGCACTTCTGCATTCAGCTCTGACAACAAATTCGCCCACCCAGGCGGTCCGTACTTCCGCGGATACAGACGAAGGGGAAAATCTGAACCGAAAAGAATCCGCTCAGACCCGACCAACCCTGCGACGACTCGCCAGACCTTGGCGTCATAGAGGAGGGGTGAAGCAGCCGAATCATACCAGACATTGGAGACCGCCTTCGCGACCCGCCTGTTCAGGAAAAAAAAAGGAAGCCCCCCGCCCCAATGAGCCAATATCCAGCGCTGATCCGGAAAACGCTCCAACTGCTCAACTGTTTCATCCAGTCCCGTCACCACCCGACCCGGATAATCATGCCCGACGGGCTCTGTCACATGCAGGCAAAGGGGCCATCTCACTGCCGTCGTCCACCTCAAAATATCGGCCCAACCTGGATGCTGCCACCCTTGCTGTGACTGCACTTGAGGCAAGACCTCGCCCACACCTCGTGCTCCCCAGTTGCGCGCTTGCTCCAGAGCCTCAATGGGATCCGTCTGATCAGGGTGCACTGCCGCCATTGCCCAGAAGCGGTCTGGATAGCGTTGCACCCACTCCGCATGCCAGCGGTTCTGCTCTATGACCGAGAGAGGATTCTGCCAATACCAAGCCTGCAGGACAACCCGCTCCACCCCATCGGTGTCCATTGCCCGCAGTAACGTATCGGGATCCGCCCACCCTTGGGGGCCCCTGGTCACCAAGTTTACCCAATGTGCCTCGCCCCGCGACATCCCCCACCCCACCGGATCCGCGATCACTTCCGCAGGATAACAATGAACATGACTGTCGATAATCCGGCTCATCACAGTTTTCCCGCATCACATTTCTGTACTCTACGTTCTGACGAAAATAAGGCAAAAAAAACCGGTCTCCCCATCAGAAAGGAGACCGGCTTGAAGTAATTTGGAGGCGTGCTCAATCGTCGTTTTTCGCAACAATCGGAGCAGCCGTGGTGCCCGGGCAGCAGGACGGTGGCTGGGATGCCACGGCGGGAGCGGCCTTGGCCTTGTCACCGCAAGAGGAACCGCAATCTTTCGAGGCGGTCATGGCAGCCTCTTTGCTGCAGGAAGAAGTGGAGCAGTCTTTGGAGGCAACCGCCGTCGTCATCCCTGAGCAGGAAGACGCACAGGAGGCCTTTTCAGCAACGACTGCAGTGGCCTTGGCGTCCGAGCAGGAAGCCTTACTGGCGCCACAGCTGCCGGCGTAAGCACTGCCCATCCCAAAAATGAAAGCGGCGGAGAGAAGAAGAATTTTGCTCATCATAGAATATGGATTAATGGTTAATGGTTAGAATCTCTAAGAGACA
>JBEAQI010000045.1:0-3543 GCA_041163965.1 Verrucomicrobiota bacterium
ATCCATGGCCAACGGCAGACCGCAATTCGCAGGGGAATACGCGCAAAGGGAAAAGCAGCCGTGTTCAGCAAAGTGAGGGATCGGACCTGATCTCCCATTCGCCCCGCCACGCCCAGGCCAATCGCTCCGCCCCAGTCATGCACCACCAGATCAAAGGTCTCGGTGAGCGTTGCCCGGAGCCAAGCGGTGGTGCGCTCAATATGGGCCTCCAATGTGTAGGGGCCTGCCTCGGGCTTGTCGGACAAACCGCATCCGAGATGGTCCACCGCCAAACAGCGGTGGCGCTCACGCAGCCCAAGGATCAGCTCGCGCCACATGAAGGACCATGTCGGGTTGCCATGGAGAAAGACAATCGGCGGTCCACTCCCCTCATCAAGGGTATGCAAGCGACCCGCCGGGGTCGCAAAAGCCTTGCCTCGAAAAGGATAGAGCACCGTCAACGTGGGGGGGAGGGAGGGCATCTCTCAGGCCTCCAATCCGAGCATCGCACAGCTCAACCCGCTTCCGATTCCCAACATCGCCACCCGCTCACCGGGATGGATGTGACCGGTCTCCATCGCACGGTGCAGCGTGTACGGCAGGGAAACGGACCCCACATTGCCCATCGTCGGATAGGTCACAAAATCCCGCCGGGAATCAATGCCGAGGGCATCAAAGAGTCGGCGCTGGTGCGTCTTCCCGACCTGATGGCAGACAAACCGCTCCGGCCCCTCCCCCCAATCGAGTGTCGAGAGAAAATGGGACCACGTCCGGCCCGCCAACGCAATACCCGCCTCCAGCAAGGCCTCCGCCTCCGTCAACATTTCCAGACCGCCTCCACCGGCCAGATCACCTTGGCAAAGGTTATTCGCCGAGGAGTCAGTCTCGCAAGCCGCCCCGATCAACCGCAGGGGCGCCCATGGGGCGCGATCTGTCGTCGTCAACAACATCGCCGCGGCCCCCGCCCCAATCGTCAGGTTGGCAAAGTAGGGCTTCACCGTCTGGCGGGTCAAAGTGGCATCCTCCAACAGGGTCCGGATCGTATTTTCTAGAAGGGAATAACCGTTCTCGCCGGAAACGAGCAGCGCCCGCCGCACCTGCCCACTCTCGATCAATCCGGCCGCCATCAACATTGCATTCGCAAATCCGAGACAGGCGTTGGAAATATCAAGGATCTGACAGCGTGCCGGAAGTCCCAGCAGACCGTGCACATAGGCCGCGGTGGCAGGCTCCAAACGGTCCCGGCAAACCCCGCAGTGAATCAACAGATCAATTTCCTCCACAACCTCAGGGACCTGAGCCAATAGCTTGGCGGCCGCCTCGGCCCCAGCCTCGGAAGGAAGTCGCTCTCCCTCCCAAAAGCGGCGACGCTCAATCCCGGTCATCAATTCAAGCCGCCCCACTGGCAAACGGAGGCGCTCGTATAGCGGCCCGAGGCGCTCCTCAATCTGCGCGGAGGTCACCACCTGTGGTGGCTCCACCACCGTGGTCGCCATGATACAAACGCGCCCGAACCTCATTGCTCGCTGGTCCGGGACCGTCGGTCCGCCTCCGAAACCGCCTGCACCGCCGTTTCGTCAAAATAATTCCAGTCCATCCCCGCATTGACCACGATTCCCTGGGCGTTGATCCCGGAACTGCGGGAACTCAGCAGGAAAGCCGCCGTGTCAGCCACCTCCTGAGTGGTCACCGCGCGCTTGCGGTAGGTCAGCTTTTCGGCGTACAGGTAATTGTCGAGATAACCAGGTATCCCAGCAGAGGACTTGGTCCGCAGGGGACCGGCATTCACCGAATTAAACCGGATCTCGGAATCGAGACTGAAGGACTTGGCGAGAAAGCGGACACAGCCCTCCAACGCCCCCTTGATCGGACTGAGGTAGCCGTAGTTGGCCGCCGTCACATAGGAGGAAATACCAATCGTCACCACCGAGGCCGCCTGATGCAGCATCGGCTTGAGGCTGTTCGCCATTTCGACAAGGGAAAAGGCACTGATCTGGGTGGCCTGGAGAAAGTCCTCCCGCCGGGTCTGATGAAACAAGGGGGCCTCCGGCCGAAACTGGCCATAGGCGATGGAATGCACAAAGCCGTCCAGCAGCCCGCTATGGGCGGCCCGAAAACGGTCCCCGAGGGTCCGAACATCGGCCTCATTCTCCACATCGCACAAAAGAAAGGGGCGCCCCGTCAATAGTTTCTCCAACTCGCGGGCCCGTTCAGCATTCCGCACCGTGTAGATGACCTTCGCTCCGGCATCCTCCAGCACCCGCCCGATCAGCCAGGCCACACTGCGGCGGTTCCCGAGGCCCGCCACCAAGAATTGCTTTCCTCCAAGCTGCAGAAAGTCCATCTCACCCACCTGCTGATTCGTCTTCCACCATCGCCAACGCGAAGCTGACGGTCATCGCCGGCTTGCCCTCCACCAGTATCCGGCCCCGCATGAAATGAAACTTGCCAAGGGTCTCCTCAAACGTCGCCTCCACCCGCAGTTCATCCCCAGGCCGCACCATCCTCTTGAACTTGGCTTCCTTGATCCGCGCCAGCACCGGCGTCCGCTGCCGCCCGTCCCCGCCCCCGTGCACCGTCGACATGTAGATTGCCGCCGCCTGAAACACCGTCTCGCACAGTAGCACGCCAGGCATTAGGGGGTTGCCGGGATAATGCCCCTCAAAGTGGGGCTCCTCCGCCCGCACCGTCCGACGGGCCACAATCCCGGTCTCCGTTAGCTCAAGGACCGCGTCCACAAAAAGGAACGGGGGTCGGTGCGGTATGGCTTGATAAATCATCTCCATGGTAAAACGGGCTCTCACACGTGCGTCAGGGGCTTTTCGGTTTCATGCAGGTACTTGTCAACTTTGTTGGACACAATCACCCCATAGTTCATCGTCCCCAGCCAACCGGACATGATGATGCCAACACTCCCGGCATGGTACAGCCCAGGCAGTTCCTCGGGTAATCGCTGCGACGCTTTCAGTCCCTCAAACTTGGTCCCAAACGAGGTCCCGCCTGTGTGCAGCGTGTAGCGGTTTACGGTGCGCGGGGTCGCCGCCTCCACATGATCCAGCTTCCCGCGGATCCCGGGAACGAGTTGCTCGAGGGAAGCCACCGCACTCTCCTCCAACCACGCCTTCTCGCGGGCATAGTCCTCATCCGACAAGCCCGCCCAATCCTGCCAGCGGGCGTTGATACTCGCCACCACTGCATAACGGGGCTCGCGGCTCGCCGGCCGGGTGTCTGGATAATAAAAGGAAAAGGTCTTGCTGCTGGTCCGCATCCGCGTCAGCTCCTCGCTGGAAAAGGTCTCCGCTTCCGACGTGAAGACGAGGTCTCCCACATGGGGGATCTCTTCCCCCTTGCGCAACCCCATGTAGACCTGGCAGGAGCTGGTATTCACCCGCACCGCCTCCACTTCGCGCCGGTATCGTTCACTGAAATGGTCCGCCCCCGCTAAGCCCAACACGGTGTTCTTGATGTTCGCGTTCGATACCACCGCGCGACATCCGATCCGCCGCGCCGGCACCGCCTCCCCGCTATTCTGACTCTGCGCGACCACCCCGCACACCCGCTCCG
>JBEAQI010000046.1:0-7543 GCA_041163965.1 Verrucomicrobiota bacterium
TGGCGAGCTTGGGCAGCAGGATGCCAGCCGGCACGACAAAGCTATCCGCCTCCACCACGGGCTCACCGCGCCCCATGTCCCGTGTCGACAAAGTCAAGCCCGGCAGTCCGGCGTCCGCCACAAGGGTGTTCGACCCGCGGCCCAGCAGTGTCAAAGGCAGTCCCTCCGTTCGCGCCCACTGAACGGCCTCCACAAGGGCCTCAACCGTCATCGGCGCAGCGTAAAAAGCGGCCGGTCCCCCGATGCGCCAAGTCGTCTTGGGCGCCAAGGCCACGTCTCTCTCGGGGACAAAGGCCACCGGCTCAGGCCTCCGCCAAGACCGTGCGAAAATAGGAAATGGTGCGGTCCAAGCCTTCCGACAGGGGAATCGTCGGCCGCCACCCCAATTCGCTTTCGGCGAGACTGATGTCGGGTCGACGCTGCAGGGGATCGTCCTGGGGCAAGGGCCGGTGGACAATCTTGGAACGGGACCCGATCTTGCGGATGACCTCCTCCGCCAACTCCAGAATCGTGAACTCGCCGGGATTGCCAAGGTTTACCGGCCCCGTGACCCCATCCTTTTCCATCATGCGCATAAAGCCCTCCACGAGGTCATCGACGTAACAAAAGGACCGGGTTTGCGAGCCATCCCCGTAAACCGTAATGTCTTCTCCGCGTAAGGCCTGCACAATAAAATTGGAGACCACCCGCCCATCTTCGGCATTCATGCGCGGACCATAGGTGTTGAAAATGCGCACCACCCGAATGTCCACCGCGTTCTGGCGATGATAATCGAAGAACAAGGTCTCCGCAACGCGCTTGCCCTCATCGTAGCAGGCGCGGATCCCGATCGGGTTGACTGATCCGCGATAGGACTCCACTTGGGGATGCACTTGGGGATCTCCATAGACCTCGGAAGTGCTGGCCTGAAAAATCCTCGCCCCCACCCGCTTCGCCAGGCCAAGGCAGTTGATCGCCCCCATGACCGATGTCTTCACGGTCTTGATGGCGTTGTGCTGATAGTGGATCGGCGAGGCCGGGCACGCGAGGTTGTAAATCTGGTCCACTTCGACCTTGAAGGGATCAATCACATCCCACCGCATCAGCTCAAACTGGGGATGGGTCAGCAAGTGCTTAATGTTGCGCTTCGCACCCGTGAAAAAATTGTCGAGGCAGATCACCTCGTGCCCCTGCTCAATCAGTCGATCGATCAAATGGGATCCGAGAAATCCGGCTCCGCCGGTAACGAGAATGCGCTTCTTCATGTGGAATGGATTATCGGATAATGGCGTAGAAGGAAAGCTCGCGGGTGACCGTTTCGCCATCTGCCTCATAGACGAGCTCAAAGGCGACCTTTTCCGTGACGCCTTGCTCCGTGGAAAGGGGCGTCAGTTGATAATAGCGTTCGCCGTTGCCTCCCTGCATGCGCTCCATCCGGAAGGTCTCCAGCCCGCTGGGCTCCTTTACCGTCAAGCCCTCCGCGGTGGGAAGGGTCACTCTGACCGCACGGGGCTCGGGCTCGCCGCCCACCGACCACCGCAACATGCGGGGACTGATCTGGCCCCAAGTGGGAATGTGGGTGATGAAATCAAGCTGGTAAGTCGTCCGGGCCGGATCGTTCGTCGTCAGCGTGACCCGCTTCATCTGACGCCCCTGCCGCGACCCGAAGGTGAACAGGGCCCGGATCTCTCCGCTCTCGCCAGGGGCATACTGCTGCTTGTCCAGCTCGGGCACCGTGCACCCGCACGAGGACTGCACCCGCAGGATTTCGATGGGCTGGTCACCCGTGTTGGTGAACCGGAATACCGCCATTGACTGATCGTCTAGCAGTTTGGCCTGCTGCTCAATTCGGGTCTGCTCAAATTCAAGGGCCGCGCTCACAGAAACCGGCGCCGCCAGCGCCGACAAAACGGCCACTATCAGAAGCGGAGCGGAAAAATGGAATACGGTACGCATAGGTGTCATGGTTTGTGTTCGTAAATTCAAAAAACTCCGCCCCTCCTTAGGGAGGGGTCCAGCATTCGTCAATCTTTCACCGTTTCAAGAAGGGGTGCCAGCCAGCCAGCCTCCGCCCGATACCAGTCTGCCAACCGCTCCAGCCCCTCGCGGACAGGGGTCTGGGGCCGCCAGTCGAGCAATCGCTCAGCCTTGCGGATATCCGCCGCCGTGTCCCGCATGTCCGCCGGATTCCATGGATGGGACTCAATCCGGGCCCGCTCGCCAAGTCGCTCCTCCAAGACCGTTATCATCTCCCGGATCGTCACCGGCTCTCTCCCGCCACCAAGATTGATGACCTCGTATCCCAGCGGTCGCAGTGCCGCAATCGTCCCGCGGGCGATGTCATCCACGTATGTGAAATCGCGGGACTGGGACCCATCGCCGTACAAGGGAAAGGGCTTCCGGTTGGCAATTCGATGCGTGAACTTTAACGGCGACATGTCGGGCCGCCCCGCCGGACCGTACACCGTGAAATATCGCAACACGCTGACATCCAACCCATGCAGATGATGATACGTGTAGGCCAGAACCTCCGCCGCCTTTTTGGACGCAGCATAGGGTGACAAGGGCTGGTCGACGGGCTGGTCCTCGCGAAAAGGCGCCGGCTGGCCGGCGTACAGGGAGGAAGTGGAGGCCTGAACGAGCTTTCCACAGCCATGGCGCACCATCGTCTGCATCAAATGCACCAACGCCACCGCATTGGTCTCAACATACAAAGCAGGCTCCTCAATGGAGGGCCTTACCCCCGCACGGGCTGCCAGATTGATCACCGCCCGCGGCTTGTGGGTCGCAAAGATGTCCTCGAGGAGGACACTGTCGCCCAGCTCTCCCTCAAAAAATTGAAAATCGCCCTCACCCGCCAACTGGGCCAAACGCCAGCGCTTCAAAGGCACCGGGTAATACGCGTTGAGGTTGTCGATCCCGATGACGGGGTGCCCCGCCCGCAACAGGAATTGGGTGGTTCGCCAGCCCACAAATCCCGCACAGCCAGTCACCAAGACTGTCATCCTCTCTTCCATCAGGCCCGCAATTTCCCGGCCATCAGCGCCTCGCAAAAATCGCGGTAGGCATCGGCAATGCCCTCGCGGAGGGAAATCCGGGGCCGCCAGCCAAGCTCACGGATCAGGGTATTGTCCATCAACTTGCGGGGAGTTCCATCGGGCTTGCTGGGATCGAGCTGGATGTGGCCTCCATAGCCAATCACCTCCGCCACCATCCGCGCCAATTCCAGGATGGAAATATCCTCACCATAGCCGATATTCACCCAGTCCGGGGGATCCTCCAGCTCCAGCAGATAAAGCAGGCCCTCCGCCAGGTCATCAACGTGGAGAAACTCGCGCCGGGGGGACCCAGTGCCCCAAATTGTCACGCTCTCCTGCCCGGCCTCACGGGCCTCATGAAAGCGCCGGATCAGGGCCGGCAGAACATGGGAGTTCTCGGCATGATAAGAATCGCCGGGCCCGTACAGGTTGGTCGGCATCGCGGAATGATACAGCACACCGTACTGGCGCCGCAAATACGAAGCGTACTTTAATCCGGAAATCTTCGCGAGGGCATACGCTTCATTGGTCTGCTCCAGCGGGGAGCTCAATAAACAGGACTCCACCATCGGCTGGGGCGCCTCTCTGGGATAGATGCAGGACGACCCAAGGAATAGAAAGCGCCGGGTCCCGCTCTGGAATGCCGCCTTCAGGGCATTCAACTCAGCCAGCAGATTGTCGTATAGAAATTCGCTGGGATAGGTGTTGTTGGCATGAATCCCACCCACACGGGCCGCCGCGAATATCACCACATCGGGCCGCTCCTCCGCGAAAAAGGCCTCTACCTCGCCTTGACGGACCAAATCGAGTTCCTCACGGCCGCGCCCTACCACGCGCTCGTATCCGCGCTTGCGCAGACACCGCACCAAGGCCGACCCCACCATGCCGCGGTGACCAGCCACATAAATTTTATCGCTCTTCTTCATGGCGAATGAAAAGCTTACCGCCCTCGCCGCAAAGGTCAACCAAGGCCACGCCGGACCTCCTCCAGATCGGCCTCCACCATCATGCGTACCAGATCGGAAAAGCGGGTCTGGGGCTCCCAGCCCAATACCGTGCGGGCCTTGGAATAGTCGCCAATCAAGAGGTCCACCTCCGCTGGGCGGTAGTACGCGGGGTCCACCGCCACCCGCACCGTCCCGGAAGCGTCCACCCCGACCTCCTCCTCCTCGGATCCGCGCCATTCGAGTGGCATTCCGGCATGCCGAAAGGCCTCCTCCGCAAATTCACGCACGGTGTGAGTCTCGTTGGTCGCCAGAACAAAGTCGTCGGGCACATCGTTCTGCAAAATGCGCCACATCCCTTCCGTGTACTCGGGGGCATACCCCCAGTCGCGCTTCGCATCAAGGTTGCCCAACCGCAGCACAGCCTGCTGACCATGCCGGATCCGCGCCACCGACCGGGTAATCTTGCGGGTCACAAAAGCCTCACCGCGCCGGGGAGACTCATGGTTGAATAGGATTCCGTTGCTGGCATGTAGCCCGTAGCTCTCGCGATAATTCACAATGATCCAAAAGCCGTACAGCTTGGCTACTCCATACGGGGAACGGGGGTGAAAGGGAGTCGTCTCGGTCTGCGGCACCTCCCTCACCTTGCCATACAACTCGGAAGTCGAGGCCTGGTAAAACCGAACCTTGTCCTTTAACCCGACCTCCTTGATGGCATCGAGAAACCGGAGCGTGCCGATGGCGTCCACCTCCGCGGTGTACTCGGGCACCTCAAAGGATACCTTCACATGGGACTGTGCCCCAAGGTTGTAAATTTCGTCGGGACCGACCTTCTCCAGCAAGCGGTTCAGGTTGGACGAGTCGGTCAGATCGCCGTAGTGAAGAAACAACCGCTCGTTACCGATCTTTGGATCGAGATAAAGGTGCTCGATCCGGCCGCGGTTGAAGGAACTGCTGCGCCGTACCATCCCGTGCACAATATACCCCTTTTCCAGAAGTTGCTCGGTCAGATAGGAGCCATCTTGCCCCGTAATCCCCGTAATCAGCGCCACCCGCCCGCGGCAATCGGTTGTCTGTGTCATGTCTGTTGTGAATTGGTAAGGTTGCCTAGGGAAGACGGATCATACCGCCTGCCAACGTCTCGTTGGTGAAAGGATCGACCAAAATCAGCGATCCAGTGATGCGATTGCGAACATATTCATCGACAAACAAGGGACTGGCAACCCGGATTCGCACCCGACCAATTTCGTTCAACTTGAGCTCGGGCTCATTCTCCACCTTGTGCAGGGTGTTCACATCAACCTTGTAGTGGACCTGCTTAATGATCGCCTTGACCTCACGGGTGGTGTGCCGCAACAGGACCTTGTCCCCAGCCTGCAACCGGCGCTTGTCGGAAAACCAGCACAGCATGGCATCGATTTCCTGCTCCACATGGGGCTGGTTGTTGGGTTTCACCAGCATGTCCCCGCGGGAAATATCGATGTCATCCTCAAGCGTGATCACACAACTGTGAGGATGAAAGGCCTCCTCAAGGGTCTGCTCGCCGGCATGGATGGCTTTGATCCTCGAGGTGAATCCTGAAGGCAGGACCACCACCTCGTCCCCGGGCTTGAAAACGCCCCCCGCCACCCGGCCGGCATACCCGCGAAAATCATGCCAGCGATCGGAATGGGGCCGGATCACACACTGCACCGGAAACCGGCAATCGACATGATTGGCATCGGGCCCGATGTACACGGTCTCAAGATGATACAGCAGGCTCGGTCCCTTGTACCAAGGGGTGTTCGGCGACGGGTTCACCACGTTGTCGCCATGCAGCGCGGAAATGGGAATAAACGTGATCTGGGGAATCCGGAGCCTGGAAGCGAAGTTCTTGTAGTCGGCCACGATCTGCTCAAACCGCTCCTCCGACCACTCCACAAGGTCCATCTTGTTCACCGCCACCACCACGTGCTCTATCTGCAGCAACGAAGCGATGAAAGAATGCCGACAGGTCTGCTCAATCACCCCGTTCCGGGCATCCACCAGAATGATCGCCAGATTCGCCGTCGACGCCCCTGTCACCATGTTGCGGGTGTATTGGATGTGCCCAGGCGTGTCCGCGATGATGAACTTGCGCCGGGGCGTCGCAAAATACCGGTACGCCACGTCAATCGTGATTCCCTGCTCGCGCTCCGCCCGCAACCCGTCCGTCAACAGGGCCAAATCAACCCGCTCGTCCCCACGCTGGCGGGACGTCCGCTCCACCGCTTCCAGCTGGTCCTCAAAAATGGTCTTGGTGTCGTACATCAACCGCCCAATCAGCGTCGACTTACCGTCATCCACCGATCCGGCGGTCGTGAACCGCAACAGCTCCATACTTAAATAATTGTCCGCGCTCTCTTCCCGCTCGCTCATGCCTATGCTCCCTTAGAAATATCCCTGCTTTTTTCGGTCTTCCATCGCCGTCTCGGACCGGCGGTCATCCGCCCGCGTCCCTCTTTCGGTCTGCCGAGCCGCCGCCACCTCCGCGATGATGTCGTCGAGATTCGCCGCCCGCGACTCCGTGCACCCGGTGCACGTCGCATCTCCTACCGTGCGGAACCTGACCTCGGCCTCCCTCACCGTCTCGCCCTCCTGCACTGTCAAATGCTCCGTCACCGCCATCAGCGTCCCGCCACGCTCCACCACCTTCCGCCAGTGGGAAAAATACAGCCCAGGCAACGGAATCTGCTCCCGCTTGATGTACTGCCACACATCCATCTCCGTCCAGTTCGATAACGGAAACACCCGGAAATGCTCCCCGGGATGCATCCGCCCATTGAACAAATTCCATAACTCGGCTCGCTGGTTCTTGGGATCCCATTGCCCGAAATCATCGCGATGGGAAAAAAATCGCTCCTTCGCCCGCGCCTTTTCCTCGTCCCGCCGCGCCCCTCCAATCGCCGCATCATACCCACCAGCCTCCAACGCATCCAACAAGGTCACCGTCTGCAAGGCGTTCCGCGACGCGTTCGGCCCGCGCTCCTCCACCACTCGCCCACTGTCAATCGACGCCTGCACGCTCGCCACCTCCAACCGAGCCCCCAGTTGCCCCACGTACGCGTCCCGAAACGTCAACGTCTCCGCAAAATTATGCCCCGTGTCCACATGCAGAAAGACAAACGGTACCCGCGATGGCCAAAACGCCTTCCGCGCCAGATGCGCCACACAGATCGAATCCTTCCCCCCGGAAAATAACAGTACCGGCTTCTCAAACTGCGCCCATACCTCACGCAGCACGTAAATCGCCTCCGATTCCAACTGCTCCAAATGCGTTACACTATAGGATCGATGCATCATTCTAGCCTTATCTGTGGTTCATTAGGCAAAACAGTCAAGTCACTTCAGGAGGCCTCGCCCGCTGCTCCCTTGGAGTGCCTCGAAGCGCTCCAGAAGGGGCTCGAGGAGCTGCTCGGGCGTAAAGCGGGTGGTGTCGAGGACAAGGGCGGGATCCTCCTCCGCGGGAGGCTCAAAAGGGGAACTGAGGCCCGTGAAATGGGGGATTTGGCCGTCCAAGGCCTTGGCGTAAAGGCCCTTGGGATCGCGCGTCGCGCAGGT
>JBEAQI010000047.1:0-3624 GCA_041163965.1 Verrucomicrobiota bacterium
CCTGCATTCGCTGGTGTTGGCGATGCTCCAAGCCAAGGGCCTCCAGCAACTCCGCCAATCGGGCTGAGGCCTTAGCCCCAGCCATCCCGCGGGCAATGGCGGGAATGAGCATGTTCTCGCGGACCGTCAGGTAAGGGATCAAATGATGCAGCTGAAAAACAAAGCCCACCACCTCGCGGCGCAGGACCGTTCGCTCGGCTTCAACCGAAGGATCCCGGCCCATCGTCCGAATGTGGCCGCGGTCGGGCACGTCCAGCCCGCCAATCATGTTCAACAGGGTGGTCTTTCCGGACCCGGAGGCTCCCCACAAGGCCGCCGTCTGGCCACCGCTCAGATAAAGAGTGGCCTCTTGCAAGACGCGGATTTTCCCTCCTTCAAAGCTCTTGGAGACCTCGCGCACCGCTATGCCGGCATTGGCGTCTTGGAGAACCGGACCCAAGCGGCTGCCATAGTTGATCTCATTACTCATATCGGAGCGCTCCTGCCGGTTGAATCCGAGCCGCATGCCAAGCCGGATAAATCGACCCCAGTATACTGGTAACAAAGGCCGTCGCCACAATCGCTGCCACCACCAAGGGTGAGATCGCAACACTCACGTAGCCGTGCAGAGCGGGAACCTCTCCAAGAATGGACAAGAGGGCAAAGCCCACCGCAAGCCCACTGGCGGATCCCAACGTCGCGATCAAACAGGCTTCGCCTATGATCAGAAAAGACGTCTGCCACCGCGAAAAACCGCAAACTCGTAAAATGGCGATCTCCCGAATGCGGGTGAAGACGGACATGGTCATGGTATTGGCCACACTCATGCCACCCAGGAGAAACGCGCTCAGCCCCACCGCCCAAGCCGTCGCATTCAAAATCTTGAATTGGCTGTAGCTGTCGCTGAATTCTTCGCTGGGCAGGGCGGACAAGTCCGGGAACAGGGACTCGACCTGTTCCCGGAACAACTCACCCACAGACGGATCAACAAGATTGATGGCCACGATAGAGGCGATCCCCTCGCGGCGGAAAAAGGCCTGCGCGGCATCAAGAGGAAGAAACACGCCGCCATCTTCGAAGCCGTTTTCGGTCTCAATGATGCCCATGACGGTGAAGACCTTTTTGCCGATTTGAACGACATCCCCAAAGCCGGCATGGAGAAACTCAGCCGCTCTCGACCCAAGGCAGACAGTGTCGGGCTCTTGCCCAAAAGAAGTCCGGTCTCCGGCTGTCCACCGCGCCTTGCCAAGGCGGGGATTGGCCGCCTCGACCCCAAAACAGGTCACCACCGGATGGCCCTCGGAGCTGACAATGCCGAACAGAACCGGATAGGCGCCAGCCACATTCTCCATCGCTTCGATCCGCGCCACGGCCCCCGCCGGCACACTGCTGAAAAACAGGTCGGAAACGTTCCTTTCAAAAACAAGATAATGATTATCGCTCTCGAGAATGTTCTGGAACATGGAGATCGCCCCCATGACCACTGACAAAACAGTCAGCATGGCCGCCACGCCAAAGGCGATTCCGGCCACCCCGAACAGTCCGCGCAATCGGTGGCGAATGAGATTGGTTAGGATCAATCGGCTGAATCGCATCGCTCAAGCGGCTTCAACGGCCCGTTCGAGAAATTCTCCCCGGGCACGAAATTCGGATTGAAAAGGACGCAGTTTGGCCCAACCGGAATGCTGCGCGGCCAACCGCTCAATGAGCCGGCTCGCGGCCTCCGTGAGGCCCATAAGCTCCTGCGCTGCCGCACCGGGCCCCATCGCTTGTACGAGATTGGGACGCTGGTGGGCAATATCCCGGTAGGGCGTCTTCCCAGACCCACCCTGCCCGATCAACAGGTCCTTGAAATCATCGATTCCCTGATAGAGCTGTCCCCAACAGCGGGCCAGTCGCCGCAGCAGCAACAATTCCTTGAAGGGTCGCCCACTCAAGACAGCCGGCAGCATCAGCACCAATTCAAGCAGCAAACCGGTCTTCAACCGTGCAATCAGTCGGACTTCATCAGCCCCCATGGACGGCGAAAAATGGAGGTCTCGATCCTGTCCATCAAGAATACCGGCTTCCCCGATAGCCCGCGACACGAGACGGGAGGCAGCAGCCGACCGGTTCGGGTATCGGCAAGCCGTCCCCCAGCAACCAATGTAACCGCGGTTAATCAACGCCAAGGCAGCCAAAATGGCGCGGTTTTCCCCAAAAACAATGTGCGCGCTGGGTTGCCCACGGCGCTCCTCGGCATCGTCCATACAAGGCAGATCATCCAATAATAGCGAGGCGTGGTGGAAGGCTTCAAGGGCTTCCGCCAAGGCCGTCGCATCGCGTGGAGTCACGCCAGCGGCCGCTCCCGCCACCAGGCAGAGCCGCTCACGAAAACCGCTCCCCCCAACAGAAAGGGCATACGCAATGGCATCGTGCAACAGGACGCGGGAATGCTCCGTCTCCGAGATGCGTCTTGGCTCTGTCACTTCAAGCGGCGCCATACGTTCCCTCAAGGTGAATGTTGATTTCGAGAACGGGATTCACCGTAAAGATGAGCAGGCGCACTTTTGGCAGCCCCCAATCGCGGTGATCCAACGAATAAGTAGTGTCCAGCGTAAAGCGCTTCCCATCCCCGCTGAAGGTAAAGGGCAACCGCAGTTCGCGGGTTTGCCCATGCATCGTGAAGTCGCCCACCGCAACCAACCCCGCCTCGCTGTTCTCAATCCGCGTCAAAACAAAGCCCACCTCAGGATAAAGAGCACTGTCCATCCACGTGTGCATCTTGCGATCGCGCTTCTCGTTTTGGGTGTCGAAATCCGCGAAATCAAACTGGAAACGGGCCGCTGTCAGTTGCCCGGCATCAGTGTCAGCCCGCAGGTCAAGCTGATAGTGGTTGACGGTGCCGGTAAAGCTGTGCGGCGGACTGGCCGCCATCCGCGCCTCAATGACACTGGCAACAGGATCAGCGATCAACTCGACGATCTCCGCCGAGGCGACCCCCGCCAGGAATAGCCCAAGGAGGGCAAGGGGTGGTTTTTTCGTGTGCATGGCTGGAACTGTAGTCCAGCGACATGAGCGAAAAATGAACCGGTCGTTAAAAAATTTTCATTTTCATTGGGGGGACGTCAGCCCTGCCTCGGTATCGAGATCGAACCACCAGACACGGTTGCTCAGCTGATCATCAAGTCCCGCGCCCCGCTCGCCCTCCATATAGACGATCGCAGGCCACCCGCTCACCTCGTTGAACCCCGTGACGCGCTCGATATTCGGCAGCCAGCGCGGCACACTGGCATCCGCCGGGCGCAGGAGGCGCCCCGCAAGGATGCCCTCCTTATCCTCGGCAAAGACAACCACCTCCATGCTGGGGTCGCCCCACGCGAGGTCCTCTGGCCCAATATCCATCAGGGTGCCGACCAGCATCAACGCCCCGCTACTGGAAAAGGATAAGCCACCATAGAAATGAAGGGAATACCCACGGGCCGCCTCTGGCAGGAATGGATTCAACTCGACATGGCGCCATGCGATTCCATCACCGGGTGTAGCGATATAGCCATGACTGCTCGCCTGCACGCGCTCACTGTAGACGAGATGCGGCAATCCTGCCGCATCCACCGCCATCGACCCGCCGGACAAGACCCTTCCCATCGTCGCTTCCGCACTGGC
>JBEAQI010000048.1:0-3595 GCA_041163965.1 Verrucomicrobiota bacterium
CCCGGTAACCCAAGCCTGCCACCCGATGTCCCAGCTCATAGTCGTCAGCCAAATGATCAAGGAAACCCGTGAACCCATCCAATCGCTCCAATACCCCCCGGCGCACCGCCATGGTATGCCCGATCGCCCACTCGATCCCCGTGGTCCAGCGCGCCAGCATCCACTGCGGAAGATTATTAAAGCCATAGTGGAGCGCCACCATGCGCCCCCCCCAGGTCACGCCACCCATACCGCGGGGCAAACACGTCACACACCCCACATTCTCCCCGGCAAAATAGGGTACCAACCTCCGCAAGTAATCCCGCTCCACCCGCACATCCGCGTCAGAAAAAAGCAGCAGCTCCCCGCCAGCCGACCGCCACAAGCACTCCATGATGCTCGTCTTGCGATTGGTCCCACGCAGCTCTGCGACCACTGAACGCAAATCCACCCCGGGATGGGCCAGCTTCAAACGCTCCACCACCGAGACCACCGGGTCAGCCGCAGACAAGGTCCCCACAATGATCTCCACCTCCCCGGGATAGTCCTGACGACAAAACGATTCCAGCGCTTCATAAAGCCCCGGACCACCCCCCTCAACCGGCTTCAGAATCGAAACCTTCGGACGCTCCGCAGCAAGGACGCGCTCAGGTCTCCGCCGGTAGTGCCGAACAGCAGAAACATGACCCAGCACCAAGCACACCACCCCACCCGCCAGCAGGCCCGCCACCACCCACATCAAAATGCTCCAAGCCAACGTCATGGAGAAACCGACGCCGGCACTGACCGCGCAATAAACGCCACACCCGCCATGATCAGCGCAATCCCCACCCACCTCAGTCCCATCACCGGCTCGCCCAACATCCATTTGCCCAGCAACGCCGTCAGCACATAGTTCACCCCAAACACCGGAACCACGACGCTCGCATCCATACCCCACTTGAATAGCGTCAGCATCCCCACAAACTGCGCCGTCATCAAAATAATCCCCAACGGCAACTGCCAAACTGTCAGCACCGCCCCCACGCTCATCCCCCCCTCAACTTCCAACTGACCCCACCGGTCCATCCCCACCTTCAATAGAATGTTCCCTATCGATAACGCCCCGATCGACAGGGCACATACCATCACAGCTTTGAAAGTGAGACTCATGGCTTCAGGCCCGCCGCCCTCGACGGGAACCCCTTCTATCCGCCAGCCTCACCCCCGCGTCCAGACCAAATGGGGTTTACTTTTGCCTCATCCCTAAACCATCATCCGACCCGGTCGATAAAGTGTTGATGCATGGAAATACCTGTCAGCACAGGTGTTTTATTCAACCCGCAGTGGAGTCTGCGCTCGGGTTTCTCGGATTGTTGTTATGAAGAAGGTGTTGGTCATTGAAGACGATCAGATTATCCGGAACCTGCACTCCAGGATCATTGAGGACATGGGCTACACCGTGGTGTTCTCAGCAAACGGGCCCGATGGCATCACCCAAGCCATGCGCGAAAAGCCCAACCTCATCGTGCTCGACCTCGGACTCCCCTCGCCCAAGCAGGGTTCCGTCGAATTCAGCGGCTATTCCGTGCTCCAATGGCTGAAACGCAGCCCCGCCACCAATAGTATCCCCGTCCTCGTCGCCACCGCCTGGCCACCCAAGGAAGCCCGCGAAAAATGCATCGGCCTGGGCGCCCAGGCTTTCCTCGCCAAACCCATCCGGCCCGACGACCTCCGTACTACCGTCCGGATTCTCATGGACGACTATTAGTCCCGTGGCCGCTCCAGGCTGAACCCAGCCCAAAGCGGGCATGGACCCGCCGCATCATCAGGCGGGTTGCTGCTGGGTCAGGCAATGGAGCGAACCAAATCCCAGAACCAGATCGACGGCATGGATGCCCACCACCGGCCGGTCATGGAAGAGTTCCGATAGAATGCCCAAGGCCACCCGGTCCATCGGGTCATTGAAGGTCGGCACCAGCACGGCCGCGTTGCCGATGTAAAAATTCGCATAACTGGCCGGCAACCGGTAGTCGTCAAACATCAGTGGCGACGGCATGGGCAGGGCCACGACCTCAGGGCGTGATCCATCCTCCAGCCTCAGGTCCTGGATCCGGTCCCAGTTCTCGGCCAACGGACGGTAATTGATGTCTTTCCGGTTCTTTTCCTGGATCAGCACCAGCGTCTTCGGGTTCACAAAACGGCAGATGTCATCAATGTGCCCGTGGGTATCGTCCCCCACCGGCCCGTTGCGCAGCCAGAGCACGTTCTTCACCCCGAGATAGGTTTTGACGGTTTCATCGAACTGCTCACGCGTCATGCCCGGATTGCGCACCTGCACCTCGGGATCCAGATAACACTCCTCGGTGGTCAGCAGGGTCCCCTTGCCATTCACCTCAATCCCACCCCCCTCGGCCACAAAGGCACCACCCTCCCATCGGGCGTCGTAAAGCGGCTTCCCCAACAGCCGGGCCGCGGTCTCCGGCACCTGCCGGTCCTTCTGCCAGTTCGGATATTTGGCCCAGGCGTTGAAATGACAATGCACGATCGCGGTCTCGCTCTTCCGGTTGCGCCGGCGCCGCACAAAGATCGGACCGCTGTCGCGCGTCCAACCGCGATTGGTCGGATGAATGATGAACTCAACCTGCTTCAAGTCCGCGTTCGCCAGCCCCAGGTAGCCACGGGCCTGCCCGGCCGCCTTCTCGTCGTTCACCAGGATCCGCACCTTCTCGCCAACCGCAAGCTTGCGCACCATCTCGCCATAAACCCAGCGGATGGTGTCCACCTTGCCGGGCCAGTCAGTCCGGTTATGCGGCCAGCCCAGCCAGGTCGCCTCATGGCGTTCCCACTCCGCAGGCATACTGTAGCCGTCAGCCGCCGGCGTCGTCATCGTTCCGCTCGCTCGTTTCGATCGCATCGCGGCCGGAGCATAACGCCCAACCCGTCCTTGTCCATCCCCGCCACAACGCCGGCAAACCCGCCCGCAGCCAACCAAATTGCCTCCTGCAACAGCTTGCAGGGAAAATTGATTGCAAGTTTTGCGGCGACCGTATTTTAGTCGCCTCATTGCTGCTGATATCATGGCGAAAAAGACCAAAAAAAATCACCGGTGTCGGGAAGACCTTTCCGACATGCCCGAATGGATGAAGGAAAAGGAATGCCCTCATAAGGCAAAATACATGTCCGGCAAGCGGATCATGCCCAAGAATCTCACGGGCAAGGAAAAGCTGGCTGACATCGTGGAAAATACCTTCCTCGCCTATAACTCCGCCCGCCTGCGCGAAGGCTGCCGGCTCTTCACCGAGAAAATGCTCGAGGAAGATGTCACCATCGGCATGAGCCTCTCCGGAGCGCTCACCCCCGCCGGCCTCGGCTGCTCCTGCATCATCCCCCTCATCAAGGCCGGCTTCGTCGACTGGATCGTCGCCACAGGCGCCATCCTCTACCATGACCTGCACTTCGCCCTGAATTACCCGGTCCACGCAGGCAGCCCGCAGTTTGACGACGTCGACCTCCGCAACAACGACCTCGTGCGTATCTACGACGTCGTCATTCCCTACAGCGACGGTCTGATGGCCACGGACGACCTGCTCCGCGAAATCCTCACCAAGCCCGAGTTCCAGAAGGAAATGGGCAC
>JBEAQI010000049.1:0-5417 GCA_041163965.1 Verrucomicrobiota bacterium
AAAGCCTCCAACACAATGGCCTCGTTGGGACGCCACTCAACAAAGCGATACGGGCCCGTTCCCACCGGATGCCGGGCCATCCCGGCTCCATACCGCTCCAAAGCTCCCGGACTCACCAGCCATGCGGAAAAACTGGCAAAGGAACTCAGAATCGAGGCGTTGGGCTGCCTCAAATGAAACCGCAACGTCATGGAGTCCACCGTCTCCACCCGGCTCACATCAGAAAACAAATTGCTCCAATACTGGAAACTGGCATCGGGAAAATGGGCCGGATGGCCCGGGTCCATTTGGCGGTCAAAACTGAATCGGGCCGTCTCCGCGTTCAAGGGCGTGCCATCCTGAAACACCACCCCGTCGCGCAGCCGAAAGGTGATCGCCAGCCCATCCTCCGCCACCGCATAGGACGCCGCCAGACAAGGCTCAATCTCCAGCGTCCCCGGCTTGAAGGCCAGCAAGCCCTCCAAAACCTGCGCCATTGAGTTCACCGACTCGCCATCGTCGACATCCGCCGGGTCCAGCTTTTGCGCGTCCGCTCCGCGCGCAAAGACAAAGGCCGCCGGCCGCTCCGCGGCATTGCGCGCGCATCCGCCAAGAAAGAGGCCAAGCAGAATTCCTGTTACCGCAAGTTTTGTCACCATACGGCGCTTTTAGAGAAAGGGAATGGACTGGCAAGCGCCGATGCGCCGGCCCGCTCATTCCGCCTCTTTCAAACCGGCCCCGCCAGCTCAACCAAGATCGTAGGGAGGCAGCGTCGGAGCCACCCGCACCCGCCCAAGCCGGGCAAACAGAGGCAGACCGTTCTCCATCGGAACCTCCACCTCGCCCTGCACCAACGGAAGAGCATACTTGACGAATTGGTACGTCAGGGAAACGCCGTCCTCCGCGATCCATGCCTGGGGCAAATGCTTCACCCCGTTCGCAATCTCGCTCAGATCAGCCAGTCCGGTCTCACAGGTGTAGGTTTCGCCATCGCCGCGGATCAGCGTCACCATCTTGTCCGTGACCCCACTCAGAGCCGCCCGGACTGCCGCCCGCCCCGCCATGTAGGCCTCATCATTGTCGGTTTTCGAAGCGGCCACCGCGGCCGCGCGCTGCGCATGCCCGGGGCGCAGGGAACGGGTCTTCAAGCCCGTGAAATGCTGGTCAATGAGCCCCTTCAGATAGTCGCCGGCTCCCCCGAGTTGGGAATGCCCAAAACTGTCCTGACTGCCCTCAGAGACGGAAATGTAATTGCCGGAACTGTCCACCAAGCCTTCTCCCACCACAATCAGGCAGTATTTGGACTTCTTCAAAACCCCCGCCACATCGTCGAGAAACTTGTTCGTGTCAAAGGCCACCTCCGGCAGATAAATGAGGTGCGGCGCGTCCTCGGGATGATCGCGCCGCTTCGCCAAACTAGCCCCCGCCGCAATCCAACCCGCGGAACGACCCATCACTTCAAGGATGTAGACAAGGTTGTGGTTCCCCATCGCCTCGGCATCACAGGCCAGCTCACGCACCGTCGTCGCAATGTGCTTGATCACAGAACCATATCCGGGCGTGTGGTCAGTGGTCACTAGATCGTTGTCCACCGTCTTGGGAATCCCGATGACCCGCATTTCCCAGCCGGAACTGGCCGCCAACTTGGAAATACGGTCCGCCGTGTCCTGGGAATCATTGCCCCCAATGTAGAAGAAATACCGGATGTTGTGGGCCTTGAAAACGTCGATCACCCGCTGGTAATCCGCCTCCTTGCGCAACTTGTACCGACAGCTCCCCAAGGCCGAGGCCGGCGTGTATCGCAACCCGCGGATCGCCTGCTGGGACTCCTCCGCCAAATCAATAAAGCGTTCCTGCAGAATGCCTTGAATGCCATTCAGCCCGCCGTAAATCTCCTCGATGCACCCGTGGTTGAGGGACTCATCAATGACGCCCGCAAGGCTGGCATTGATAACAGCGGTGGGCCCACCGCTCTGCGCTACAAGTACGTTTCCTGTCAATTCTTCTGCCATTGGATTTCTGGATTATGGATTAAAACGCGTACCGTGGGCGCTTTGATTTTCCATGGCAAATCAAAACACCCGCCTAAGATGCACCTCCCCCATAAAGGGAGGAAACGACACTAGAATCGTGCTCCCCGCAGCCGCCCTTCTTCCTCAGCGATTGATTTCGTTAACAGTGATAAGGTATTCATCAGCTTTAATATCACAGGCGCCATCGGGATCGGGTTTCGGACCCTATTCTAGGCAGGTCGCAGGACGTCCATAACCCGATAGGAAACCCAACCGCGTGCTTGCCTTCCCCGCGCATCCGACAAAAATAAACCCCCTATGCCACTCTACGAATATACCTGCGACGATTGCCAGACGCGTTCGGAACTCCTCATCAAGGGCAGCGAACAGCCGGCCTGTCCGGTTTGCGGCAGCACCGACCTCAAAAAAGAGTTTTCGACTTTCTCCACCAATGCCGAGGGAGGAAAGGCCTCCTCCGCATCACATCCCTCGGGCTGCGGCTGCTGCATGGGCCCTCAGGGCGCCTGCGGTCTCAATTAAAAGGGCCCACATGCCCCGCGCACGCCCGGCCCTCCTCCTCCTCCTTCCCATTTGCTTCGGAGCCTGCTCCACCCCAAAGCCGACCGCGCCCTCCAACGCCCCGGAAACCTCCACCCGTTCCCTCCTTGAGGACCGGCTCCTCTCCGTCCTTGAACTGGAGCAGGATCTGGATGCCGCCGCCGCAAAGGAGGATCCGGAAATCGGCCAGATCCAAAGGCAGTTCCACGGCGTCGCCGCCGCCTACCGCGACCTCCTCGCCTTTAATCCGGACAGCCTGGAAACGCGCCTGCTCTATGGAAAACTGCTCTCACGCTACGGCGACCGTGACGGCGCCCGGGATCAGTTCCTCGCCGCCGCCCGCATCGACCCGCGCGTCGCCGTCATTCACCAGCAGCTCGCCACCTACTATGCCGAGGAGGCAGACCATACCCGCGCCCTCGCCTTCATGCTAAATGCGGTGGAACTGGAACCGCAAACCGCGGCCTACCACTTCGGTCTCGGCCAGCTGCTACTCGCCTTCCGTGAACCATTCGTCGAGGAGGGCATCTATTCTCGTCCACAACTGGAGACAGAGATGCTCAACGCCTTTCGCACCGCCGCCACCCTTTCCCCTCTGGAAACCGCCCTTCAGTTCCGCTTCGGGGAAGCGGCCTATGATGTCGCCCAGCCGGATTGGTCCGCCACCCTCGCCCACTGGATCGACATCGAAAATAGACTCGCCCTCGACCCGCTCCAGCACGACGCCCTCCATGTGCACGTCGCCCGCTGCCTCATCGCCCTCGAACGCCTCGACGAAGCGCGCCAACGCCTCACGCTGGTTACCAGTCCCACCCTCCAGCCCTCCGCCCAAGCCCTCCTTGAAATCATCAGCCATGACTGATCAACGCCGCCCTGACGAGCACCCCAACGGCCTCCGCGTCGGATGGACCACCACCGCCACCCCGACCGAAGCGCAAACCCTCGCTCCCCTCCTTCTCGGGGCCGGTGCCGCCTGCGTGCAGATCGATCCTGCCATTGAATCTCACTACACATGGAACGGCGTCCTGCACCGCGATCGGGAAACACGCCTCTGGGTAAAATACGCTGCCATCCACGAAAATGCCCTTCAGGAGGTCCTCCGGCAGCACCACCCATATGAATGCCCTCAGTGGATCACAATGACCGTCACCACCGCCCTCCCCGCCTACGCCAATTGGATTTTGAATTCCCTCCCCAAACCCTAGACACCGCAGCCCTCCCAGAGTTTCTGACGGCACAGCCTGGTGTCGCCCTTACAGGGCTCTATTTTAATTATTAACGCGTTACCCAGCCCTGCGCACCTTCGCACTATCGTGCTTCGGTGCTTGGACTGGGCTGTAGGGTTTAGCCTCTTCGAGGCCGGCGGCGGGTGAGGTGAATGGGCGACGCGGAGGCCGACGCCGCCAAAACAGCCAAACACCACTCCCCCGCGCCCCTCGCTACCTGAATTCAGGTATCCGCCGTACCTAAATTTGACTGTTCGGAGCCCTCGCCGCGACTCCCCGCCTCCCGGCACGCTATTCCCCGAAATGAAACCTTCTGCCCCTCCCAAATCGCTCTCATACCGGCGGGACGCCTTCTTCAAGCTCATTCTATCCGATCCGGAAATGGCCCGCTCTTTCTTCAGAGCCTACCTTCCAAAACAGCTCGTCGACGCCATCGATTGGGATTCCCTCACCGCGCTTCCAACAGAGATGGAATCCACCTCTGACAACACCCTCCGTGCCGACATCATTTACAGCGTTAAACTTCGCGGATTTCCTCAGCTCCAGATCATCTTCATCGTCGAACACCAGAGCTCCTTTGATAATGATATGGAAACCCGCATTGGCATCTACGCGGTACGAAAACTCCAGGAACTCCAGACCCAGCTCCCCAACACCACCCTCATCGCTCACGGGATTGTCCTCCATCAAAACAGCCGGCCATGGAAAAGCATCCGGGTGCCGGATCCTCAATTGCCTACAAATCTCCTCGGTCTCCAAAATGCCGACGGCAGCCCCGTTCTTTTCCAATTAGGATTCAATCTCGTCGACCTCGCCACCCACGCATACGAGGACTTCATGACAGAGGCCCTTATCCATGCCCCGCTGGCCGTCATGAAGTTTATCGACGATCCGGATCCCATGGCCTCCATCCAACGGCTGTTCGACTGCCTCGCCCACCACCTCAGCTCACCTGACCGTGAGCGCTGGCTGCACTCGCTTCTCGGATACCTCTATTACAACGCTCAACGCCTTGACTCTGGCTCAACCCTCATTCATATGATCGACAGTCTCCGCAACCCAACCCTAAAGGAAAGCAGCATGACCTGGGCAGAAGTCTTACACAAAGAAGGCCGCGAAGAAGGCCGCGAAGAAGGCAAGCGCCTCGCCCTCCGATCCACCGTCACCCGTCTCCTCACCCGCCGCTTCGGTGACCTGCCTTTTTGGGTCACGGAAGAACTGGAGACCGCCTCCGCGGAACGCCTTGAGGAACTCGCCGACCAGCTCCTCGACGCCCCCTCCCTCGACGCGCTCTTTAAACACCGCTAAACCGGTATCGCGTCTGCCTCCGAAGCTTTACAGCAACAGCCTGTTTAGCGAAGGAGGGCCCAACCCAATAGCCCAAGGCGAGGCGCGCCGCTGCCGTCACCCCGCATTACAAGCGGGAGAGCGGGCTGTGCCCACCGTCCGCCCGAGGCTCGAGGGACCAAAACAAAAATGCGTAGGTGTCGGCGATTTCCTCCCAGACGTCTGACCGCGCCACGCCCCCATGCCCGGCGCTGAACTCAACCCTAAGAAAGAAAGGGCCGCCAACCGGATCGGTCGTCTGGAGGCGTGCCGCGAATTTGCCGGGCATCCATGGATCAACGCGGGCGTCATTGAA
>JBEAQI010000050.1:0-2751 GCA_041163965.1 Verrucomicrobiota bacterium
GGCGGCGCCGCGGACGAAGCTTGTGGTCCTTGAGTCGACAACCTATCCCGGGACCACCGATACCGAATTGAAGGCAGTATTGGAGGCCGGAAGCGGTTTGCGGGCTGGCGTTGGGTTTCAGTTGGCGTATTCACCCGAGCGTGAAGACCCAGGACGGACGGATCATTCCGTGAAGACTATTCCGAAGGTGGTCGGGGGGCTTACGCCCCTTTGTCTTGAGCGCGCGATGGAGGTGTACGGGATGGCTGTTGACAAGTTGCACGCGGTGGAATCGTGCCGTGTGGCGGAAGCCACCAAATTGACGGAGAACATTTTCCGTTCGGTGAACATTGCCTTGGTGAATGAGCTGAAGGTGGTTTTTCATGAGATGGGTATAAATGTCTGGGATGTTATTGAGGCGGCCTCGACCAAGCCGTTCGGGTATATGCCCTTTTATCCCGGTCCTGGGTTGGGGGGGCATTGCATTCCGATTGATCCGTTCTATCTGACATGGAAGGCGCATGAGGTTGACCAGCACACCCGTTTCATCGAACTTGCCGGTGAGATCAATAGCCTCATGCCCGACTATGTGGTGGGGCGTGTCGCGGAGGCTTTGAACGATGTGCAAAAGTCGATCCGTGGCAGTCGGATTTTATTGTTGGGATTGGCGTACAAACCCAATGTCGACGACGATCGCGAGTCGCCCTCCTATGTGTTGATGAAGAAGCTGGAGGCCAAGGGAGCGCGCGTCGATTATCATGACCCGTATGTGCCGGTGATAAAAGTGACCCGTGAGCACCCAGAGTTTGCTGGGCGCCATTCCGTGGAACCATCTCCTGACTATGACTGCGTGGTCCTGGCCACCCACCATTCGGTGTACCGCGAGATGGATTTTTCCGCTTATCCGTGCCCTTTGGTCGATACTCGAAACTGTGTTCGAAAGCCTCCGGCCCGCTATTACAGAGCCTGAGATATTTTGCGGAGCGTTTTGTTGACACCCTAGTGAGCGATTTGCAGACTGGCGGCGCTATGTCAGTCACTGCCCGCGCTCTTCTCACCGAAAAAAAGACTCCCCTGATCCACTTTGTCCGGCCTCAGCAGACCACCTATGAGGCCCTGCAGCTCATGGCCGAAAAGGATATTGGTGCGGTGGCGGTAATGGAGGGGGAGACGCTGCGCGGGGTTTTGACGGAGCGCGACTATGCGCGGAAAATTGTGCTTCATGGAAAAGCTTCCCGGCACACCCCAGTGGCAGAGACCATGAATGTGCACTTTCCAAAGGTCAGTCCTGAAATGACGATTGAGGACTGTATGCGTTTGATCAGCGAGCGCCGGTTCCGCTATGTGGCGGTGATGGAAGGCGAGCGGTTGCTGGGGATGATCAGTATCGGGGATATCGTCAAGCACATCATTGCTCACCAGCAGGCCAGCATTGAGCATCTGGAGCGTTATATCAGCGGCTTTTGAGGCCGCATGAAGGAGAGGGCAGGCGCCCCAGCCACCTTGCGAAGCGGCTCATTACCCAGAGATGATAAATGGCCTGAGTCCGGCGGTAAATGAACCAAGGAAGGGTCGGGGTGAAATCATGAACGGCGACGATCAGGCAGCGCGGTTCCTCGATTTCACGGAATTCGATGCGCCCTTTGCGGTTGTTGGCGCTGCGGGCGAGCCAGCCCCCGGTGACGTAGAAGAGCTGCCGGTCGGGCGTGCTGCGCTCTTTGGAATGGGTAAACTCAATCAGAACCCAGCGCTTGAGGATGAGACTGGTGCGGTAAGTTCCTTCCGGTCCTTCGGTGGCGATCAGGAAGGGCCGCATGGCCCGGGGCAGCCAGCGAAAGTAGAGTGGTCCGATGGCTTCGGCGCGCAGGCCCAGTGGCAGCGGCATACGCTGAACAGAGCGGACCCGCTTGGCGCGACGGAGCGAGCGTTGGTCCTTGGGGCGGACACTGTCGCGCGGATTCGGCACCAACTGGCCACCGGCGTCGAGCGAGTCCCGCAAAGCTGTTTCGAAGGAGACTGCGGTGGGTAGAATCGCTTGGTAGATCGAGTTGTCCCGTGCAATCATGGGGTGTCTAAGGCTGTCAACGAGCGGTCCCACAAGGTACCTTGAGGCTCCGCCCAGCAGGGTCACCCAGAGTTTGGAGAGGCCTGCCGAAAAGATACCGACGTGAAAGAAGCGACGCTTCAGGCCCATGACCTTGGCAGTCCGTTTCAGCATGTCGCTGTAGGTCATGACGTCCGGACCGCCGAGGTCGACCGCCTGATTGTAGAGCGTTGGCTGGCCAAGCGTCAGCTGGACCCCTTTGATGACATCCTCGATGGCCACCGGTTGGGTGTGGGTACGGGTCCATGCCGGCAGAATCATGACCGGCAGACGGCGTACGAGGTTGATCACAATGCGCAGGGAGGAACCTCCGGGTCCGACGATCAGGCCCGCGCGAAGGGCTGTTACCGGGGTCCGGCGGCTGCCGAGGACTCGCTCCACCTCGTAACGGCTTGCGAGGTGCGGCGAGAGTTGCTCCATCGGAGGAATAAGACCGCCCAGGTAGAGAATCTGCCGCAGGCCGCAGGTCTCCGCGGCGCGCGCGAAATTATCGGCTAGGATCAGGTCAAGATCCGAAAAGGTTCCTTGAATCAGCCGCGCGGAGGGCATCATCGAGTGGACCAAATAAATCGCGTAATCCGCTCCGGCAAGGGCCTGCTCCAATTCAAGAACGCTAAACAGATCGCACTGGCGCCATGTCTCACCCGAGCGCCCCCGCTGCATGGCCA
>JBEAQI010000051.1:0-2575 GCA_041163965.1 Verrucomicrobiota bacterium
ACCTTTAGTAACCTTATCTTGCCATGCTAGAACACGATTCAGAGGAAAAATCCAGTGCCCACGAACTGCTCCAGGAAGACTCGGGGCTAGGCAGCATCAGCATCAATAACGAGGTGGTCGCCCACATCGTGGCCATGGCCGCCCGCGAAATACCTGGTGTGGTCGGCCTCGCCAGCGGCGGCCTCAAGCAGGATATCGTTGGGCTCTTCGGCAGCCGCAAGGAAACTGGCGCAGCCGTCAGCATTAGCGAGACCCCCGAGGGAGCCTACCACATCCGTGTCAAATTGATCCTCACCTTCGGCGTCCAATTGGCCAAGATCGCCCAGTCCGTCCAGGAAGCTATTCGCGACCAAGTGGAGAATATGACCAACAAGGATGTCGGTCGGGTCGATGTCATTGTCGATGGTATTAAACGGGAAGAGCCGGAGGCGGAAACCATCGCCGATCTGGAATAAGCCGGAGGAATGCGCCTTATGGCCGCTCTCGACCAGTTGACATCACTCTTTAGTCACCTCCTTCATCCGCCTTACGCCTACTATGCGGCCGTTGCCGCCAGCCTCTTTTTCTTATTGCTCATCATTCGGGCGTATCGGAAATCGCATCGCGCCATTGTGCCTTTCAAAACACAGGGAGGCGTCATCGAAATCGCTCCTCATACCCTCCGCAGCGTCATGCAAAGCGCGGCTCAAAGCGTCGAAGGGGTTCACAAATGCGCCTGCCAGCACTTTATCCGTCGCCATCAACTGGGTGTGAGAGTGACGCTCCAGCTTCAGGCCAATCACTCCCTGCGCGATGTGGACGCCGCCATCAAGGAGCGAATCCGTGCCACCCTACTGGAACAATTTGGCATGGAAACCGTCGACCCGATCCATATCCGGGTCTCGCGGATTGTGGGAAAACCTCTTCTCCACCCACCGAACCGGCTTGCCTCCACAGAGGTGTCGACGATTCCCGCCTCCTCTGATCCGGACCTGTCCACCGCCCCTTCCCCATCCGCACCAACACGGGAAGATCGGGACCCTCTGTCCTAAGGGCGGTCACCGGAGAATTGACCGTTTCTTCCATGAGATGCCCAACTGGTGGATTCTACGGTATCCTGGATGCGGACTATGTCAGCGAAAGGGATTGGAACGCCAAAGGCCGTGCCCTCCTCGAAGGAGGAGCGAGCTTGCTCCAGATTCGCGCCAAAAGGCGACCCACCACCGCCGTGCTCGCCCTCGCCCAGTCCATCCTGCCTCTGGCCCAGACTCATGGTGTGCCACTCATTATAAATGATCATCTGGAAGTAGCCTTGCAACTGCCTGACGCGGGCCTCCATGTTGGCCAGGAAGACCTCTGCCCGGAATCGGCGCGCCGCCAACTAGGACCGGATCGTCTCCTCGGCCTCTCCACGCATTCCTCTGAACAGGTGCAGCAGGCCCTCCAACAGGCGCATCTACTGTCCTACTTCGCCGTCGGTCCAATTTTTCCCACCGGAACCAAGCCGGATTATGTTCCCGTCGGACTCAATCTGCTGCGCCACACCGTCGCCCTCTCTCCTCCCATACCCGTCTTTGCCATTGGCGGCATCACCAGACTCACTCTAGGCCACGTTCTCGAAACTGGGGTCCGTGGCGTTGTGGCTGTCTCCGATCCGCTCCTCGATCCGCATACCGCCAAGGCCACCGCCCAATTCGTCAAACGCATTAACAGGTCCTACGCTTGACAGTCGACCGGAGCCTTCTGCATTTTTCGAGTTGCCCACTGTTCCCATGCGCGCACTGCCAAAAGTCATAACGGTCGTTTGCACCGGTAACGTTTGCCGAAGCCCAATGGCCAGCAAACTCTTGGAACATGCCCTGCGCGCTCAACCGGATCCTCTTTGCTCCATCGAAGTGCGCTCGGCCGGCGTATCCGCCTTCGCAGGGGATCCTCCCTCTTCCAATGCCATCAAAGCCATGCTGCCGGTCCGTCTGGATATTTCTGATCACCGCAGCCGCCCCTTGCATGCCAATCTGATTGATCAATCGGATCTCATTCTGGGCATGACCAGCAGTCATCTGCAGCTCATCCGGGAAGCTCACCCCACCCTCAGCGCAGATCTGCAGCGCTTCAGAGAATGGATGCCGCACGGCTCCAAAGAAGTCCCTGATCCGTTCGGCGGACCCTTGGAACTGTATGTCGAGACACGCGACGCCCTCGCCGAGGCCATCCCGTCCATCATCAACCACCTCAAATCCCTGATCCATGAACATTAGCCTTGGATGCGATCACGGCGCCCTTTCCCTCCGGCAGCCCGTGTTGGATTTTCTTGCCCTTAAGGGGCATGAGGTCATCGACCACGGAACCTTCACCGCAGACTCCGTCGATTATCCAGATTATGCCCGGCTCGTTTGTGAAGACCTCCTCAATGGAAGCGCCGATTTTGGTATCCTCATCTGCACCACAGGGATCGGGATGAGCATGGCCGCCAACAAATGGCCCGGCATCAGGGCCGCGCTTGTTCACCACGAGGATGAGGCCGAACTGACCCGGCGCCATAATCATGCCAATGTCCTTTGTCTGGGAGCCTTGCACACCACCGCTTACGAAGCCG
>JBEAQI010000052.1:0-7656 GCA_041163965.1 Verrucomicrobiota bacterium
GCACCGCTTCCTCCTCAAAGCCCGACCCGCCGGGCCGGGCTGGAAGCCCGTCAAACGCTGGGCTGCCGACAAGGGGCTACTCCGCGAAGGAAAATCGGACAGCCTCGCCAATGGAGTCCTCTGTATCTTCATCGGCACGACCATGATTTATAGCTGCCTCTTCGCCATCGGGCACTTCGTTTTTGGCCACCTCTTGACCGGTATCGGTCTCGCCATCCTCGCCGGCCTCTGCTGCCTTGCCATCTTCCGTCTCGCCCACCCCAGAGGCAACGGATCGGAAGCCTGAGACCCCGCTCTTCACGGGCAGCGCCGCCACCATGAGGGCCTACACGGATTCGCGACGCACAAAAGTGGCCTGCGCACGTAGCGTGCGTGGCGGAGACCCGGGCTCGCGGATGCGCTCCAGCAAAAGCGCCGTGGCCTGATCATAAACCGCGGGATCCTCCGCTCCCGCGGTGCTCAACTTGGGAGACAGATAGGGAGCCAAGCCACTGTCGCCTACGCCCACCACCTTCACCGCCTCAGGAATACGCAGATTCCGCTCACGCAAAGCGAGACACGCTCCAATCGCCAGGCTGTCGTGCACGCAAAATAAACTGTCCATTGGCACCCGCGCCGTCTCAAGGTAGGCCCTCACCACCGCGTACCCGGCCGCCTCCGAAGGGTCTTTGGCCTGCAATACCACCGGTTTCTCTCCCAGCGCCGCCTCCATCGTCTCGGTGAATCCAAGGACTCGACGCCGGATGATTTGATTACTGGGAGGTTGGGCCAACACAAATGGACGCCTTGCTCCTGCCTCCAGCAAACCCTCCGCCGCCACCAGGCCGGCATTCCACGAAGGCACGAAACTGGCATAACCGGGAATTTCCCGCCCAATCAGAATAGACGGGTAAGGCAATTCCAGCTCGGCCAGCACCTCGTCGTCACGGTGCGTCGTGTTTGCAATCACCGCGGCGTTGAAAAAACGGCCATCCAGCAGACCGGGAACATCGGAGATGCGCCCGGGCTCAAAGGTCGATATCTGCGTCACATAGAGCCGATCTCCGCCCTCCGCACGAAACGTGTTCTGCAGTCGGGCGAAATTGTTGCTAACCAAGTGAATCGGACTCTCCGCCGATGTGACAATGCTTACCACAAAGACCTGGGGACCCTTGCCGCGCGCCCGTAGATTCCGGGCCGCTATGTTGGGATGGTAGCCCATCTCGCGCGCAATGGCCTGCACCCTCCCCACCGTCGCCTCCGAAATGCGTCTTTCGCGACCTGTGTTGGTCAGAACAAAGGAAACCGCACCTGCTGATACCCCCGCCCGCTCCGCGATGTCTTTCAACGTCACGCGTCCCTTTTTGGGCATCGTTTTTCCTGTTGGCATGGGATTGCACCTAGAAGGCAATCCCCCACCTCGTCAACCTTGGAGCGCCAGCCCTCCGTGGGGCATCAATCCCATCTCCTCCAGCACCGATCGGATCGCCTCACGGCAATCAATCGGTAATAAAGGAAAAGCATCGGTCATTTGGTCATCACAGAGGGACAGGCATTTCAAGGCGTGCTTGGTCGTCGCCACATACCGTCGTGAGCCACAACCGGCTTCGTAAATAGCCCCAAATCGCTCAATCTGTTCCTGCAGGGGGGCACACTCCCGGGGATCGCCCTCTATTGCCGCCGCATAGGCGGCCGTGAACAAACCAGGCCAGACATTCGCTCCGCCGTTCACCCCGCCATCTCCTCCCAATCGCACCGACTCGATCAGCATCGCCTCCGGCCCAATCAGCGTCGTCCAGTCCTCCCGCTCTCTGCCAACCGCGCATAACCGGGCGTAATAATCGAGATCCCCACCACTGTCCTTAATGCCCACCAGCCGCGGTTCCTCCATTAATCGCCTCACCATCTCCACCGGAAAACCGATCTTCGACATCGCCGGCATATTGTACAACATCCCCGGCAACGGTAACTGGGCCGACACCTTCAAGCAGTATTGGTGGAGCTCCTCCTCATCCAATGGAAAATAGTACGGCGCCGCAAACGCCACCGCCGCACAGCCGCTCTCCGCTGCCGTCCTCGCCAGACTCACCGCCTCCACCAGCGACGTATCCGTGATCGCCGCAAACAGTGGCACCCGGCCCCGCAGTATTCTCGCGCTCTCTCGAATCATCTCATGGCGCAGCCGATAACTGAGGTTCGGCCCTTCTCCCGTCGTTCCTATGATGAAAACACCATTCACCTCTCCTGCCACCACGTGCTCCAAAAGGGCACTCAATCCCTCCCGGTCAAGCCGGTCAGGCCCACTTAAAGGCGTCACCAACGGAACCATTATTCCCTTGAATCTCATCTGTTTTCTCTTGCTGCGTTATTTCTGAAAGACCCGGGTTAAAAAAAGCCCGCTCAAAAGAATCACCAGCAACCCCACCACCGGTATCATCAAGGCATGGAACGGACTCGCCAGCCCGCCATTGCTCAAAAGCAGTATCGTCTGGCCCACCGCAAAAAGGGCACCCTCCGCATCGGCCCGGACCAGAATCTCCCCAACCTTCGGCAACGACATCCAAAGGATCACCGCCAACCCAAGCAACACCGAGGTCACCGCAATCGGATTGTTCGCTCGCCGACTGATCAGACCCAACAAAAACAATCCCGCCATCCCCCCGCTGAATATCCCGGAAAATGTCCACCATATGTCCAACGCGCTCTGCGTCACCTCCACCAACACCAACGCCAACAGCGTCCCCAACACTCCCCACAGCACCGTCCCCCCATACAATACCCGCATCTCCGCTCGCTCCCCACCAGCCGGATTGATCAGCCGCCGATAATAATCGGTCATCAATAACGTCGCTGAAGAATTCAAACTGGTCGAGACCGTGCTCATCCCCGCCGCAAATATCGCCGCCACTAGCAAGCCCGTGATCCCCGCCGGCAACTGCGTCGCAATGAAGTACGGAAATACGCGGTCTCCAAGGTCCGCTATCCCCTTGGTCCGGGCCAACTCCTCCGCCGCCGCATCAAACCCTTCCGCTCCTCGCTCCATCCCCCCCTGCAACAACTCCTGCCGCGCCACCACCTTCCTCACCTCGTGCAACGACCGCAGGGACTCGCTCTCCCATACCGCACTCGCAGGGGCCTCATTCGCCACTTCATCCGCATTGTAATACACAAATAACGCCGTCCCAATGAAAAAGAATATCGCGCTCATCGGCACATACAGAATCCCCACCACCCACAAACTCTTCCGGGCCTCTCCATCGTCACGCGCCGCCACGTACCGCTGCACATAGCTCTGGTCGATCCCGAAATTTCTCAGGTTCTCCGCTATCCCAAACAACAACAGCGTCCAAAAGGTCTTCTCCGCCAAATCAAAGCCCATCCCCCCAAAGGAAAACTTGCCCTGACTCATCCCCACTTCCCACATCTCCGGCACAAATCCAGGCGTCTGAAACACGATGATCAATAACACGAGGATCGCTCCTCCCATCAGCACCACCGCCTGTATCGCATCCGTCCAGATCACTGCCAATATCCCCCCCATGAAGGAATACACCGTCACCGTCACCCCCACCACCAATAATACCGTCCGGATCTCCCACCCGAATATCACCTGCATCGGCAACGCCATCAGATACATCACCACCGCCATCCGCGCCAGCTGCGTCAGAATATAGAAAAAACTGGCGTACAACCGCGCCCATAACCCAAACCGGTTCTCCAGCGCCGCATACGCCGACACATGCCCCTCACGCCGATAATAGGGTAGAAAATACCGCAGCGCCACCCACACCGCCAATGGTATCGACAAAGAAAATACAAAGGCGCTCCAGTTCGACATGAAGGTCTGCCCGGCATTCGCCAGATAACTGATCGAACTGAGAAACGTCGCGAATATCGATAACCCGCATACCCACCCAGGCAAGGACCGGTTCCCCGCCGTGTACCCCTCCGCCGTCCGCGTCTTTAAATAAAAATAGCCCCCGAATATCAGCGTCCCCGCAAAATATACCGTCAACACCACCCAGTCCAATGCCCCAAACCCTATCGCCCCCAGCATCCTCGCTCCCCCGTCTTGCTCCTGAATTGCTCACACTTCATTGCTTTAATGGTATAGCTAGGGGAGTTTTGCCACCGCGTCAATCTTTCAAACGGGTCTTTACTAAATGCGAGGCTCTCCGGAACGGGCCCTGCTATCCGGTCTCATCGAGACCAAGGATTTCCTCTCCGATGCGGTCGGCAAGCAATCGTCCGGCCTCGGTGAGCCTGAATAAGGTCGCTTGCCGCACCGCAAGTCCCTCCTCAACAAGCCTCTCGAGGAACTGACGCGTGCTCGCGGGGAGGGCTCCATGGCGGCGCTGGATCTCAGCCACATCAACGCCGGCATTCATCCGCAGCCCAAAGATAAGACAGTCCTGTTGCAATAGGGCCGGCGTCAGAATGACCTCATCCAGGGCCGGTTTGCCCGAGCCAATCACCCGCTCTTGCCACTCATTCAGGGAATGGGGCTCTGTCCAACGCCGCCCCGCAAACTGACTGGCAGCGGAGGGGCCGACCCCGATCCACTCCTCCATACGCCATGTGTTGAGGTTGTGCAGACAGGCACGCCCCGGCCGGCAGTAATTGGATACCTCATACTGCGCATAGCCGGCATCCTCAAGCAGCGTCCGGGTTCGCGTAAAAAACAAGGCCTCCTCGTCCGCATCAGTCTTCTCTACCTGACCACGCTTCAGCCGCAGCCACAGGGCAGTATCCTCCTCAAAAGTCAGGCAATAGGTGGAGATGTGGGCCGGCCCCGCCGCAACCGCCTCCTGCAAATCGCGCTCCCACGCCTCCACTCTCTGCCCAGGAATCGCGAAAATGAGATCGAGATTAAAGTTCTCAATGCGGAAGTCCTGAAACAACTGGATCGCACCATCGACTTGGGACCGGGTGTGAATCCGTCCCAGGCTTTCCAATAGCTTGGCATCGAAAGTCTGCACCCCCATCGAAAACCGAGTCACTCCCATTTCCAGCAAGGTCTCCAACCGATCGGCCTTCACCGTTGAAGGAGCCATCTCCACCGTCCACTCGCGCGGCAAGCAGCCACCATTGGCCCGCACCACCGCCAGCCCCAGACGCCGCAAATCTTCGGACGGCAAGAGACCCGGCGTCCCTCCACCCCAAAAGACAGTATCCACCTCACGCGGCAAACGCAACTGCCCGAGGGATTCCTCCATCGCCAATAAATAGCGCTCCAGCTCAGCGCGACGGGGCGCTTCCTGATAAAAATGGCAAAAATCACAGGACCGTGCGCAGAAAGGCACGTGAAGGTAAAGTCCAAGGGGCACGGGAACGGCTTTTTCTTGCAGTTTTCTCAATCGTCAAACTAGGTTATCGTTTTCTCATGAACGACAACATGATAGGCAAATTCCTTTTTCTCTTCACCGGACTCATTTTTCTCTCCGGTTGCTCGACTTCCTTCCAGGATTTCACTCCCGAACGGATTCCACAAAATCCATCCGGCATTTACACCTTCTCCTTCTCCGTCAGCTTGCCCAAGTCCACCCGTATTGCCGGAACAGAACGGGCGGAGTTGGTCATCAATGGGGAAACCATCCCCATGCAGAAAGTGGGAAGCGATCCGCTCTCCTTCTCAGGCGATTACCGGATGCCCGGCTCCATCTCGGAAGCCCGCTATTACTACGTGGTCTATTGGGATTACCGGGTCGCCGGGGAAGTCAAGACCGCCGCCCGATACAGTACGGCCGAGACGGGTAAACTATACCAAGCCCGCCTCATTAACCGCTACCCGATCCAGATCGTCAGCGACCGCGGTCCCGTCGGTTCGCGTATTCCGATTGTGGGCAGCGGTTTCAGCTCCACCGATACCGTCGTCGTCGGCGGCACCGAGGCCCTCACCACCGTCCATTCCGCGAATTCCTTGGATTTCGTCATTCCCCCCATGCCAGCTGGTCGCTCCTATGCGGTGGCCTTGCGCACCGGTAGCGGAGACCTCCCGGTCGGAAACCTGAGGGTCGATCAAGCCGCGCTTTCTGTTCAACCCACAGAACTCTTCCTCTCCGTCGGTTCGACCGACTTTCTCATTATCGAAACGGACAATGCCGCTCCCGCCGGTGGCCTCTACATCGAGACGCAGACCGACCTGCCAGAGGCCCTCATTGTCCCGGAAATCGTTATCCCGGAAGGGGCCCGCTCCGTCAATGTCAACATCTCCGCGGACCGCCCCGGCTCCGGAGTCCTCGTCCTCTCCGTACCAGGATACGCCCCTGTCAATATCCCCGTCACCGTCAACTAGTTCGCCCCGACCCCATCTGCTTTTTCCTTGCCAAGGGGCCGCTGGCGCCGCACCTTCGCCCGCTTGACTCATTTCTTGGACCTCCTATTCATTTATCACCGTGAGAGACGAATACATCAAAGCCGCTCAAAAGGTCATCCCTGATCCCAATATCCTCATCAACGTGGTGTCGCGCCGGGTAAAGCAACTGAAGTTCGGGCAACGTCCCCTCGTCGAGTCGCTCGAGCGCCTCACTCCCGAAGACACCGCCCTCCGAGAAATTATTGAAGGCAAAATTACGTACGAACTGTTCGATCCTGCGGAAGAAGAGGGACAGGCCTGACCGCTCCCCTTTCTGTTAAACGCCCCTTTCCATGACGGCTCTCAAGGCCGTCTTTTTTTCTCTGATTTTCGCCAGCCCGCGTTATGAGCCGTAAACCGCAGTCGAAAGACCGCTACCGCGAAGTGCGCAACGCGTCCGCTCAACGGGATTATTTTGTCGACGAAACCCTTGAGGCGGGCCTCGTCCTCGCCGGAACCGAAGTCAAATCGATCCGGGCCGGCGCCGTCCAGATCAATGACAGCTTCGTTCGAATCGACCGGGGAATTCCGATCCTGTACCATGCGCACATCGCAGAGTATCGATTCGGCACCAGCTCCAACCACAACCCCTACCGCCCCCGCAAACTGCTCCTCGCCAAACGGCAAATCCACAAATGGCAACAGGCCATCCAAAGTGGCGGGCGCACCATTGTCCCGCTTCGCCTCTATTTCAAAAAAGGCCTGGTTAAAGTGGAAATCGGCCTTTGCCGGGGGAAAAAACAATTTGATAAACGGGAGGACCTGAAAAAGGCCGTCGACCTCCGAGAACTGGAACGAACTGTCAAACATCACCTTTGATCGTGCGTCACGGCCTCGAGATCATTCTATATCAACCAGAAATTCCGCAAAACACGGGTAACATCGGCCGTCTGTGCGCTTTCACTAACACGCGGTTGCACCTTATCGGGCCCCTTGGCTTTTCGCTCGAGGACCGCTACCTGCGCCGAAGTGGCATGGACTACTGGCAGCACCTCGATGTTCACCTCCATCCGTCCTGGGAGGCCTTTCAAAATTCGCCCCTCTTTCCACAGCGGATCTGGCTCTTTACCACCCATGCCAAGACCTCTCTCTGGAACGCCTCCTTCCGCCCGGGTGATGCGCTTCTCTTCGGCAACGAAGGGCATGGTTGCCCGGAAGCGCTCCACCAGCAGTTCCAAATACACCGCCTCACCCTCCCGCGCTTCAGCGATCATCCGCTCCGCTCCCTCAATCTCTCCACCTCCGTCGGTATCGCCACCTACGAAGCGCTCCGCCAGCTCCATTTGCCGTCTTGAGGAATCCTCCCCGCATACGGTATGCCA
>JBEAQI010000053.1:0-3236 GCA_041163965.1 Verrucomicrobiota bacterium
AATCCGGATGGTCGTTGTGCCCGTTCGGGTGGGGATAAAAGGGCGGGCGCATGGGGGTGAGGGCGCTACCCTTGGCAAACCATTCCGGGTGCGAATCAAAGAGTGGGGGCGGGATGACGGCATGCAGGCTATGATTGTAGTGCAGCCGTTCCCGCAGGCCGTGCCAATGTTCCCAATCCGCGGAACCGGCCAGATTCTGCATATCGGGGTTGCGGCTCAAAAAGCCCGCCTTCTCGACGAGGACGAATGGACGTTGGTGGCTTGCGGGAAGCGGCATGGTGCCGACTTGTTCCAATCCGAGGGCTCCCGGCTGGAAGGCGTGCCAGCCGAGTATCGTTTCCGCAAAGCGGCCAATGGCGCGAATCGTGCTCGTGTTGTCGGAGCCGATAATGCGGAATCCACGTTCGTCGCCTTGGAGCAGAATTTCGTCGGTCAGCGGATCGTCATCAAAGCGCGGGTGATCAGCATCCGGACCGATACGGATGCCGTTGGCGCGGTCCCAGAGGGCGGCCCGGCGGACAGTTGGCCGTTCCCCGAACTGCGTCTCAATAAGGTGGGCGAGGCCATTGGCGGCGGTGTGTACCTCCTTGGAGGCGGCGGGCAGGAGAAGGATGGAAGAGAGCGCTTCCTCAAGCTGGGCGCCAAGCGCAAATGAGGGGGAGAGGAGGGCGAGGGCCAGCCAATGAAGCGCACGCATGGGCAGCTCAGGGCTTCAGTTCCCCATTGCTTGAGAGCAGAATGGCAATTGGGCGGGTGGAAGCGAAATTACTGAAGACGATGGCGATGAGGACGGTGATCGGAACGCAGAGAATGGCGCCGGGGATGCCCCACACCGTTCCCCAGAGGGCGAGGGAGATGAGGATGACCAATGGGCTGAGGTTAAGGGTGCTGCCCATCAGACGGGGCTCGATGATGTTGCCGACGACAATCTGGGTGGCAGTGACCCCGATGGCGATGGCGACAAAGGGCCCGAGGGTGGGAAATTGTACCAGGGAGAGGATGCTCGGCAGGATGGTGGCCACAATCGAGCCGATGGTGGGAATGTAATTGAAGAGAAAGATCAGGAGGGCCCAGAAGATGGCAAAGTCGAGGCCGACCGTGGCCATGATGGCGTAGCTGACAAATCCCGTGAGAAGGCTGGTGAAGGTCTTGATGCCGATGTAGGTCTTGGTGTCGCCATAAATCCGGTGCAGCATGCGCAGCATGCGTGCGTGTTGCTCTTTGCCTTCCGTGAGCTTTTCAATTTTCGGGAGAAAGCACTTTTGCTCGAGAAAGATGAAGAGCGTGTAGATGAGGATGAGGCTGGCGCTGCCGATAAAACCGGCGAGGGTCAGGCCCAGATTCTGAACGATGGCGGTGTAATCGATCCGGGCGATCAATTCCATGAACTGAGGCGATTCCTCGATTCCTAGCCATGAGGCCCCGCGGGCCAGCAGCAGATCGATGTTTTCCTTGTATCCCGGAGCGGCCTTGATGACGTTGTTGATGCTGCTGCTGATCACGTTGGTGAAGAGTGTCAGGGAGCCCATGATGGCGCCAATGCCGATGAGAAAGGCGACGGCTCGTGGAACGGTGCGGCCACGGACCCGAACGAGAAGAATGGCGTCGGTGAGGATATTGATGAGATACCAGATGAAGAGCGCCAGGACCATCGGGATGAGGAGGTCCCTCCCGAGGGTCAGGATAGCGAATATAAAGGTGACCAAGATGGCTACGGCGGCCGCTTGAATAATTTTCATGGATGTGAGAAAGGGAGATCAGTCGGTGGAGAAACTGTCTGGCAGGAGCTGGCTTGAGACGTGGAACAGACCCGTCTCCCCATGTTCCCAGAAGCAATATATGGGAAGATCCTGGTCAAGCCGCTGCGACAACTCGGCGATCCATTGACGGCAGGCCCCGCAAGGGCTGAGGCGCAGAGGGGCGCGTCCCGAAACCGCCCATGTGGCACTGACAAGGACCGCCTCCACAAGGTGAGCCCGGCCTTCCGCATGGGCCCGGGCGATGGCGGTGCGTTCGGCGCAGAGGGTCAGGCCATAGGAATCCGATTCCACATTGACGCCCGTCACGAGAGTGCCGTCGCTTAGGCAGAGGCCGGCCGCGACCCGCAGGCCCGAATGCGGGCAATAGCTGTGGGCGAGGGAGGCTTCGACAGTGGCCAGATGGCGCTGATAAGCGGGTGATAGGTGGGAGCGAGCGATCATGGTAGCTTGGCGTTGCGGTTGAGGCCGAGCAAAAGGCGGCGCGAGGGCTTGGCAAGAAAGAAGCCCTGAGATGGGGGGGCCGAACTCGAAGCGCTGCGTTTTCCACAAATAGCGGGCGGCAGGAGGCTTCTCCCTTTACAGCGCGGCGGATGTCCCTACACTCCCCCGCATGATGTACCTCAACGATCTGGCCTTTATTCAGGGTATTGGCGGCCCGGAACTGCTCATCATCCTCGTCATCATTCTTCTTTTGTTCGGTTCCAAGAAACTTCCAGAACTGGCCCGTGGACTGGGCCGCTCGATGAAGGAGTTTAAGAAGGCGACCCAGGACGTGCAGCAGGATTTCCAAGAGGCGATGGACGCCGCGGATCCACAAAAGCCGTTGGCCGGCGGAGATCCGTCCAAGCCAAACGATAAGCCGTCTGCGGGCACGCACACGCCGGATTGAGCGAGGCCTAGGTCAGGCCATTGCAGAGGGCGGGACGGGAAGAAATATCTGGAATTCCGAACCCTTTCCTGGTTCCGACGTCAGGCGCATGAAACCGCCGGCCCGCACGATGATGCCATAGGCAGAGGACAGCCCGATCCCGCTTCCCTGTCCGGCTGCCTTAGTGGTAAAGAAGGGCTCGAAGACACGCTCCATGATTTCCGGGGAGATGCCGGCGCCTGAATCGGTGATGGTGATAGCGAGGTAGCGTCCCGGGAACAAGGTTCGTTCCAGTCCATCGACGGCGGTGTTCAAGTCATGGGCGGCAGCCTCAATGGCGATGGTTCCCTCGCCCTCGATGGCGTCCCGGGCATTGAGCAGCAGATTGACAATGGCCCGCTGAAACTGAGAGGGATCGATTTGTACGCTTGGCAAGGGGGAGGCGCAGGAGAGCGTCAAGTGAATCCTTTCCGGAAAAGTTGGCTGAAGCGTGCTGAGAATCTCCCGAAGCAGCGGCTCAACGTTCAGGGGGTGTTGCGCGACCGGTTCCTGATGTCTGGCAAGCTGCAGAATATCATCGATGAGCCGCCGTGCATTTTCGGCGCTGA
>JBEAQI010000054.1:0-3636 GCA_041163965.1 Verrucomicrobiota bacterium
GATTGGACTGGTCGAAGGGGGTCTGCATACCCGACGGCAACCAAGGGACCGGAGGCGTTTGTGAAACGAGGCGTGGGACGCCCTGAGGTCCGTAGGTCCAGACCCATGACGGATTCCATGATTGGATGGCGAGATACAAATAGAGTCCAGCGCCGAACCAGAAAAGCGGCAGTTTGAGGAGGCGGATTACCGGACTTGGGTAGAGGGCGACCTCCAAGCGATCCCATCGTGGGAGCAGGAGAAGGGAGAGGAAGGCCATGGCCACGGCGGGCATTTGTCCCCACAACCGCACGCCCCCGAGGGCAAAGGCCAACCAAATCACATTGAGGATCAGGAGCGCGGTCAGGACACGTTCCCGCGCCGGCACAGGCGGACGCGACCGGGTTGTTGGCCGTGGGCGTCCACGCCCGGTGAGGCGGCGGAATGATGCGACAGGGTCGGGCACGGTGGAACAATCGGTCAAGCTGGTTAAGGGATCAAGCCCGAAGCGCCGACTGTCCCCGCTTGTAGACCAGTGCCACCAGCCCGATCGTGGCGAGGGAGCTGAGGGGCATCAGGATGGCTGCCAGAAGCGGGTGCATGTAGCCAAAGAGGGCAACGGTGACCACCGCGATGTTGTAGAGGATGGCGAAGCCGAAGGCGAGGTGGACAGCCCGCCGGCGGAGGTGCGCGACCCTGAACAAGGCGAGCACCCCATGGAGGCTCTTTCCCGTGAGGTAAAAATCGGCCCGATCCTGGAGCAATCCATGAGGGGTGGCAGGGGTGCCGCGGATCATGGAGCAGTCGAAGGCCAAGGCATCATTTGCTCCATCCCCCACATAAAGGGTGCCCTGTTTGCCCAGCGCCACGACGAAAGCGGCCTTGGCTTCCGGCACCTGTTCACCAATCGCGGCATCCTTCTCCAAACCAAGCCGTTGCGCCATGGCGGCCACTTTTTGCGAGCGGTCACCTGAGAGCAGGTAGACCGGAAAGCGGCTCCTCAAGGATTGGATAAGGGAGACAGCATCGTCGCGCAGCGCTTCTTCAAAGTTAAACGCAGCCAGCAGACCTTGATCGCGTTGGAAGTGAGCATCCCCCGGGGCCATTGGGCCATCCGGGGCGAGCCAACCCGGGCGGCCGAGGGACCAACGGGAGGCAAGGCTGGCACTTCTGCCGAGGAGGCCCATTCCGATGGTCTCTTCCACGGTGAGATCGGCAGGGGCGGAGGCCTCTTGCTCTTCCAGGAGGAAGGCCTCCCGCAAGGCTCGGCTGACAGGATGCAGGCTGCTTTTGACCATTTCACGCAGGACTGCTTTGTCGATGGGGGCGAGCGATTGCAGAGCCGATTGATTCCTGAGGATGGGCGCTTCCATGGTAAGCGTGCCGGTTTTGTCGAGGACGATTTGGCGGACCTTGTGGAGTTGGCCGAGAAAGCGGTTGTTGCGGGCGAAGATGCCGAAGGGGCGCAGGCGAAGGACGGCCCATTCCTGAGCCAGCGGGTAAGCCACACCGATGGCGCAGGGGCAGGAGACAACCAGAACAGAAATGGCGACCTGCAGGCCCGAGAGCCAATCCTTCATCAGGAGTCCCCAGATGGCGGTGCCCCCGAGGGCGAGGGCGAGGACAATCCCGATATAGATGCGAAGAACCTGTTCCACGACGAGGTTGCGGGTGGAGGTTGCCCCTGAGGTGAGCAATTTGCGCAGGAGGGCGTCCTGCCATGTTTGCCGGGCCCGAAGCAGAATGGGCTCGAGGCCGATGTTCTGGGCTCCGGAAGCGATCCATTTACCTTGTCGGTGGGTCTGCATGGTTGATTCCCCATTGATCCACTCGAGGGAGAGAGAGGCCTCGCGCGATTCCAATTCAGCGAGGACGGGGACGACTTCCCCCGGCAGGACACGGAAGCGCTGGTCATGCTGCAATTCTTCCAGGGCGCAGGTGGTGGTTCCCTGGAGGTCGTCCCCGACCACATGGACAACGCGCGGGGCCTTGTTGCCGCCGAGGAGGCGGTTGCGGTTGTATTCCAAGGCCCGTTCCTGCACCCAGCGGCCAATGAGCATCAAAAAGACAAAGATGGCCACGAAGTCAAAGTAGAGAAAGCGCTCATCTCTGATCAGCCAGCCGATGAGGGAACCGGTCCATGCCACGATGAGGCCGATGGCGATAGGAAAATCGATATGGAGGATGCCTTGGGCGAGTCCATGGAACCCCCGTTTGATGAAGACCATCCCACCGGTGAGGAGGCTAAGGGTGGCAAAGAGGAGGGCCAGCAATTCCATGAGCGGGGCAATGGCAACGTCCCGGTCCATGCCAAGGTATCGCGGCAAGGTAAAGAGCATGGCATTCAAGGCAAAGGCGCCGCATAGGCCGATGTGGCTGATGAGGCGCTGGCTTTCCCCCTTTGGGCCACTGCCCTCCGGCCCCAAGAGGTAGCCGAACTGTTGGATTTCCTGGGCAAAAGGCACCACTTTGAACAGAGCCGGGCGCCAGCGCATGCGGATTTGGCCATACTGCGTGTTGATATCGATGTGCAATGCTCCCGGCTGTTGTCGGAACAGCTTCTCGAGGAGCCAGACGCATCCGAGGCAGGAGATCCCTTCCAAATCAAAGACGGCGTCCACCACGCCGTCCGGGCCGGGCTCCAGTCCAGCGGCTAGTTTTTCCAGCCATGCGTAATCCCGCGGCTGGAGGGATGCGGGGGCGACCGGAGCGATTTGACGATCCCTCAGGTCGTAGTACCGGTCCAGTCCTTCCTTGTGAATGAGCGCGTGCACGTAGGCGCACCCGTTGCAGCAGAATTCCGACTCTGGACGAGCCTTGGTGGAGAACGGAGTGCCACAGTGAATGCAGGGCTGGGTCGCTTCGCTTTTCATGGGATTGACCCACAAAAGAGACCGTTTTCACCCGTTTCGAACAGGTAGAGCCGCATTCCCAGAATGAGCGCCACAATGAGGGCAAGGACACGCTGCGCCCGTGACACCGCGATGGGCGAAAAGCGACTTTGCCAGCGGTTGAAGGCGGCCTGGGTGAACCAGAGCAGAGGCAGGGTGCCCAGTCCGAAGGCCAGAAGGAATTCCGCGCCTCGGAGAGGGGACTGCGTCAGGAGAGCAAGGCCAAAGACGGCGTACAACGGCGCGCACGGGAGCAGCGGGGTGAGCAGGCCCATCGCGCCTGCCGAGAGCGGCCTTGGGAGACGCTGGATGCGGGCGTTGAGGCGCCGGATCAGACCCGAGGCAAGGGCAGGCTTGGGCAGCCATTGATCGAGGCGCAGGGCCATCATCAGGAAAAAGCCGACGAGAATCCAAGGCAGAAAGCGCGATATCGAGTATTGAAAGAGTTGCACCCAACCGAGGGCGAGCATGCCAGCGCCCCCAGCAATGGCCCCGACAATGGTGTAGGACAGCAGCCGACCGCACTGATAGAGCGTGGCGATAGTTGAAAAGGAGGCCTTTGAGGTCGGGGAAGCGAGGTAGCAGGCCAGAGGTCCGCACATGCCCGCGCAGTGGAGGCTGGTCACGAGACCTGCCAGAAATGCTGACATGGCGCCGTCGATGGCGTGGAAAGGGATCATGCCGAAGGAGGACGAGGGGCCACCGTTCGGCTGGCGAACCAGAGGGCGGTGGGCACGGCGAGGAGGATCAGGAGGATCCAGACCGC
>JBEAQI010000055.1:0-10526 GCA_041163965.1 Verrucomicrobiota bacterium
CCTCATTCAGGTCCCTGTAGCTGGTAAAGAGGACAAGGGTGCCACCTTCCCATGCGACTGAATGGCGCAGGATTTCGTTGCTCAGGAAGGCGATATCCAGTTGGCCGTCCCGGATATCAGGCGCCTTGGCATGGACAAGGATTTCCATCTGCAATGGATAATCAAAGGGTGAGAGGACCTGTTCCCGGTCCGCTTCGGGGGCACCCACTTTACGGGCGAAGCTGTCCATATCGGGACCTTCGGCGAGCGTCGCGCTGGTGAGGAGGATTCCCGTTTCCTGTTTGAAGAGCCGTGCCCGAAGAACGGGAGCGACATCCAGCGGGGCGGAGCGAAGGTGGACAAGGGTACCTTTGACGCCGGCCGATTCCAGCCAATAGACCCCTTTGGGATCGGCAAGTTGGGCCATTTCATTGAGCCCTTCCCGGTAGGCCTGCAAGGAGAGGCGCAGGCCTTCCAGCTCATCCCGTTGGGGGCCTTCTGGGATCCGGCTTTCACACTTAGAGAGGCCATGAATGAGGTCTCGCAAGGGCAGGTCGAGAGCGTTGTCGAACCAGTCCGGAGCCTGCAACCGAAAGAGGCTGTTTTCGGCGAGGAAGGTGTCCTTGATGGCGCCGAAGACAATGTCGGTGGCCTCGGTCAGGGCGAGGACGGCATTGCGCAGGCCTGGGTCGCCGACGCGGGTGAGCAGGCCCCGGTGCTTGCGTCGCCCTGCCTGATAGAGTTTCATGAGCTGCCGTTTGAGGCCAAGGCCGCTCAGGCGGAGGCCGAAGTGCTCGGTGGCCACGGCGGGAATGCAGTGCGCCTCATCGAGGACGACAAAATCCTTTGGAAAGAGGATGCCGGCGGACTGTTGGCCTGGAAAGTGGCCGGCGGCCAGCAGCGAGAAAAAGAGGCTGTGGTTGACGATGATGAGGTTGGCCTCGCGGATGGCCTCCCGGGCCTTGCGGAAAAAGCAGGTACGCGGGTTGCAGTTGCGGCTGTTGCAGGCATGTCCGTCGGCCTGGATCCATTCCCAGACTTCAGGCAAGGGCTCCGGGCTCAGCTCGTGGCGCAGCCCGGATTGGGTTTGCGCGGCCCATGCCGCAATCCGCTCCAATTCCTTTTGCTCGCCACTCGGGAACAGTTCCTGTCGGGCCTCAAGGGCTTGGCGCAGTCGAGTGCCACAGAGATAGTTGTTTTTGCCCAACAGAAGCGCATGGCGGAAATCGGCAAAACCCCGGAGCGCCGGAACCGTTGAGAAGAGCCGGCGGCAGATGGCGAGGTCTTTGTTTTCGATCTGTTCCTGAAGGGCAATGGTGTGGGTCGAGACAACAAGGGCCCGATTCGAAGCGATGGCCCGCATCAACCCGGGAACCAGGTAGCCAAGGCTCTTGCCAACGCCTGTGCCCGCCTCGAAAAAGAGCGCTTGGTCCTCCATCCAGGCGGCGATGGTGCGCTGGGCCATGCGGGCCTGCTCCGGACGGTGGTCGAGGCCGAGGACCGCCTGTAGAGCCCCATCGCGCTTGAAGACCCTTTCCACGAGGTCCGGCAGGCAGGCCACCAGCGCTTCGCCGCCCGCTGCTTCAAAGGACTCGTTGATACCGTACATGACGACAGTCTGCACCTCCTCCCAAAGCGGCCGCAAAGCAAAAAAGGCCTATTGCCGATTTCCCAGCGGGGGTTGCGGTTAATCGTGCTGAGGGTCTTTCGGTGGGAGGATGGAGCGCTGGCCCGCCAGCAACCCGATTTGTGGAGATGCCGTCTCAAATAGTAATTTTCCCGTTGCCATGGGCGACACTGGTTGCACCAATACGGCGTATGGTTTCCCAATGGTTGCAGCGTCTTTTGGTTCTTCAGGATCGCGATTCCCGATGTGACAGCATCAAGCGCCAACTCGACGACATTCCCCGGCAGATCAAGAAAGAGGAAGGGGCGATAGCCGCATTGCAGGCGCAATTGGCGGAATCCGAGACGGCTTACAAGCATATGGAGGCGCACCGGCACGAGCTGGAGGGCGAGGTGGAGGTCGCGGAAGCCCAGATTATCAAGTACAAGACCCAGCAGATGCAGGTGAAGAAAAACGAGGAGTACACCGCTCTGGAGAATGAGATTCACGCCCTGCAGCAGAAGATATCAGGGATTGAGGATGCGGAGCTGAGCCTGTTGGACAAAATCGATCAGGCCCGTGCTGAATTGGAGAAGCGGCGCGACGAGGTGGCGCAGGAGCGTGCCACCCTTGAGGCGCACATAGAGCGGCTGCACCGCAATTATGAGTCTTTTCAGGAGGAGCTTGGCGCGGCGGAGGAGGCGGTCAAGGCCTGTGAGGCGGAGGTCGAACCCCATGTCCTGCAGCAGTACCGCTACGTCAAGACCCAGGTGAAGCGGCCTCCGGTGGTCGTTCCGTTGGAGAGTGGGCGGTGTCGCGGCTGTCACCTCAAGGCCTCCGGTGAAGTGGAGAGCCTTGCCCGCAAGGCCAACGAGTTGGTCCGGTGCGATTCCTGCGGGCGTATCCTTTACTACGATCGTTGAGGCCGTCGGATCCCTGAGGTGGGCGGTGGGCGCCGATTCGAGTTGCATTGCCGGCATGGGTGACGCACCGTGAGGCAGACTGGTTGGCGGGTTTCCGCTGTTGTTCTTTGCAAGAGCAGAGGAAAGTCCGGACACCACAGGGCGGAATTCCTCATGAAAGTGAGGGCAGGCAGGCCGCGAGGCCTGCTTGACGGCTAGTGCCACAGAAAATATACCGTCTCGCTTCGGCGGGATAAGGGTGAAATGGTGGGGTAAGAGCCCACCGCCCGGCGGGCAACCAAAGGGGCACGGTAAACCCAATTCGGTGCAAGACTAAATAGGGGATCGGGCGGCCCGTCCAATGATCCCGGGTAAGTCGCACTCCTTCGGGAGATCGCGCCTCGGCGCGATAGATAAATGGAAACCGAATCGCCTTCGGGCGAGGAACAGAATCCGGCTTACAGCCAACCAGTCCCCTTTTTTTATTTTGGGCACAATCTACCGTAAGGCAGATGGGAGGAAAGCCCGGGGGTGCCTCTCCGTCGCCCTTCCAGGGCTCTTTGTTTTTTTAACCGGTTACCCAGGGAGTCGCCCTCCTGCGGAGGGCTCCACCCTGGGCTTCCCTCCTGACCGCCCTTCAGGCGGTCTTTGCCACGTGTGCGCGGCGGCAGATGCGGGGGGTAATTGGCCCCGAATGGGAGGCGCGGGATGGCAGGTTAGGCCTCCGGCCGTTGCCACGGGTGCGGTGCCAAATGCGTCGGGAAAGGGGCGCGAGAAGGTCAGTTGGGCCTCTTCGAGGCCGGCGGCGGGCGGTGTTCAGGAAGGTGGTGCCTGGATTGCCGATTAGCCTCCGGCCGTTGCCACGGTTGCGGTGCCAAACGCGTCGCCGCCGGCTGTAGGCCGGCTGGGAGGGTAGCCCGGGGATGAACGTTCGGAGCGTGCAACGCGACGAACGTGATTCCCCGGGAACCGATGCCCTCAAGAAATGCACCCTGTAGGGGTGCCGGAGGCCGATGCCTCTCCGTCGCCCTTACAGGGCTTGAGACTATACTATTTACCAAAACCCAAGGTTACGGCGCTGCGCGCCTCACCGTTGGGCTATAGGGCCTGGCCTCTTCGAGGCCGGCGCCGGGCTGGTTTTACGGTGAGGTGAAATAGCAGTCGCCAGATGCGGGGATGCGGGCAATGCTGTGGGGCTATGAAGATCATCGATGCTCATACTCATCCCATCTTTTCCACCCCATGGGAGTCCTCCGAGCAATTGGCGATTTTCAATTTGAGCGATGCGGAGATACGCCGTCGGGCGCGGGAGGCCGGCATTGAGCAGATGGTGGTCCTCGGGAATATTCTAAAGTTCGGGCCAGGACCGACGGCGGAACAGATGCGGGATATTAATGAGGAAACGGAGCGCCTCGTCTCGGCGGGCGGTGGATTTTACATCGGTCTCTGCTATCTAAATCCGCTTCTCCCGGCGGAGGTCCTTGAGGCCGAGTTGAACCGGTTTGTGGCGAATGGCCCGTGCGTGGGCATCAAATTGGAGGTGGATTGCTGTGCATCCGACGAGCGCATGAATCCGATGATGGAGTTGGCGGAGGGGTATGATATTCCCGTTTTGCAGCATGCCTGGGACACCAAAAACCGCCCGCTGCTCCATATGAGTCCTGACAAGGCCGAAATTGATGGGGCGGACGTGGCGATTTTGGCCCGCCGGTTCCCGAGAGTGCGGATTCAAATGGCCCACTTGACCGGGGTTGGGCGGAGTGGCGTGGACGCGGTGCGCGATTGCCCGAATGTGTGGGTGGATACGTCAGGGGCCCTGCCGGTGGCTGGCATGACCGAATACGCCGTCCGCGAATTGGGGGAGGAGCGGGTCATTTACGGATCCGACTTTCCCATCCGCGATCTTCATGGCAGTTTGGCGAAGGTCCACGGAGCGGCGATCCCACGGCGTGCCCGCGAGATGATTTTCGCGGAGAATTGGGAGCGGATGATGGCGACTTCCCTGAAAGGATGATGAAATAATCACCTGTCAGGCGCTTATTGAAGCAGCCTGCTAAAGTCGGCCAGAGAGCCGGAAGAGCCGCCGGGCGTTGCCGGAGCAGATGGCAAGGCGCTGTTCGGCGGGAGCGGTGCACCCCCGCGCCTTGAGGAGGGCTGCTTTGGTGTACAAGAGTGGTGTTTGCGAGCCCAGCAATAGCCGGTTCGCGGCCACATGGAGGAGGAGGCCATCGAGGGTGGCTCCCGTCTCCGCGAAGGCGATGTCGAAGTGGAGGTTATCCCCCGAGACCTTGGCCATTTGAAGAATTTCCGGCTGGGTGGCATTGAGGCAGACCAGCTTGAGATGCGGGTGGGCGCCATGAAGATCGAGGACAGCCTGAGTTGGGAGGTCTGCCATGTTAAGGCCCCGATACTGGCCCCGAATATCCTCCATGCGAAGGGTCACCAGCAGCGGGATGCCGGCCTCCTCGAGCCGTTCGGCAAGGCCTCGGACGGGGCGGTCTGAAAGCGGATACAGGTGGTGGCTGGGATGCAGCTTGATGGCGCAGGCGTCCGATGCCAGCGCCTCCCGCAAGCGCCTTTCCCATCCCGCCAGCGCAGGCGAGAGAACGGGAACCGGGTGGAGCCCCGGGTGCAGCTGGCAATCCAGAAAAAGCTGTTCGTTGAGCGGATCCAAGTCGCTGGAGAAGGGAGCGGCGATCGGAGAAACAAGGGCCGCCTCGATTTCATGCGCGCGCAGGTGTGCGGCAAGGGCGCCGATGCTCTCCATGCCATGCTGCCAGAAGGGCCATGGTCCATAAGCGGTATTGACGTCAATGATCATCGCCTAACAGCTATGACATAAAGCGGTCCCGGGGCAAGGCCATGTCGCGCCGGTGCCTGTTTACAGTACGGCAATGTCCAGGGGCGGCTTGCGGGCGCGGCCGATCGAGGTATGGAAGATGGTGATCATGCGCGATAAAGCCGGAAAAGTGATCCCCAAGGCCCATCTGCCCATTAAGATGTGTCCCGTCTGTGGCCGCCCCTTCACATGGCGCAAGCGGTGGCGGGAGTGCTGGGAGGCAGTGGTCTATTGCTCGGATGCCTGCCGCTCCAAGCGCAGTCGTTGTTCTGGTTAGGTCCGCCTTGCGGCGACAGAGCAGCAGCGCCGGCCTCCGGCACCCCTACAGGGTGCATTTAGGGGGTGGGCAGTTCCCGGGGAATCACGTTCGTCGCGTTGCACGCTCCGAACGTTCATCCCCGGGCTACCCTCCCAGCCGGCCTACAGCCGGCGGCGACGCATTTGGCACCGCACCCGCCCGCCGCCGGCCTCGAAGAGGCCAAACCTTATAGCCCAATGGTGAGGCGCGCAGCGCCGTAACCTTGGGTGCCGGTATATTAAACTATTAGAGCTCTGTAAGGGCGACGGAGATGCACCGCCTTCAAATAGGCCGGACCGGGCTCCCTTTGCGCGCACGCTGGGCTTGGCACGCCTCTCGGCGCCGCGGATCAGGCCTCATCCGCTTCCAGCATGGCAAAGACAGACCGGATGGTCATGCCGGCGAGGTGCGGGTAGCGGTTTGCGAGGGCGTCGCGCAGCCGATTTTCCATGGGCATGCCCGGCTCGCCGAGGCGTGGTGCAAGGGCATTCCATGCGGCCACCTTTTGGTCGATATCCGGGAGGGATGTGAACCATGTCCGCAGGGCGGGCTCGTCCATTGCGGCGGCCTCAAGGACCGCTTCCTTGGACAGGCCAAAGCCCTCCAGAAAGTGGGCATCCACTGATCCCGGTCCGCAAAAGAACGCGGCGTAGGCCGCATCCAGGTCTCCTGCCATGAGTTGCCGTGCCTTGGCGAGCAGGCGCGGCAGCCAGCAGCAGTCAAATTGCGTGTCGGTGGGAAGCGGGAGACGGTCCATAGCCAAGGGAAAGCGGTCCAAGGGGCGCGCGGCAAGGACAATTCAGGCTTTAAAAGGCCACTTGAACGTAAGGACCGATCAGGAGGGCGCGGGTATCCCGCAGCACTTGGGTCACACCTTGGCTGGCGAATGAGAGGTCCGCCACATTGAGGTAGCGGATGGTCAGGCCCGATTTCCAGCGGTCGTTGAAGGCATATTCAGCCCGCACTTCAAGCTGCCATGCCCCGGCCGAGTCGGTGTCGGCGGCCCGCGTGAGGCCCACCGGTGATGAGATCACGGCCTTGTTGCGCACCCGTACCATTCCCATCGCCGCGCCCAGACGCAGGCTCCACTTTGAGTCACTTCCTCCAAGACTGAAATCCCTCAGGATGGCGATAAAGGCGGCATTTGCCTCCAGTTGCTGGTTGACCTGCATGGGAAAGCCCATGCCCGCCACGGTTCCCTCGGCGGTGCTGTCGCTGTAGAGCCATTGCCCTTCGAGAAGCCACGGCGATTTGAAGGCCCTTCCAAAGGTCAGGCCGACCCCCTTGCCCAGTTCCTGATCATCCGAGTATTCGAGGCGTCCGAATGAGGTAATAGAGGTGGTGTCCGGCAGGACCGCAAAGGAAGCGATTTCAGCATAATAATCAGCCTTTACCAAAGAGGGCAGGGCAAGCACCCAAGAAATTGAGGCAGTCAGGAGGAGGAGAATCGGTCGTCGGTGTTTCACGTCTTATCGGGTAAATCTGACCTTTTGGCTCTTTCCTGCTCCAAGTAAATCTTAAAATGGGTTAATTTAGGGGTAACAGAACAATGACAACACGAACCAATCGATCCCTGTTGGCGGGGTATTTTTGGGCCGCGCCAAACGCTGGCCTGCCATTGGCCCATTTGCCGCACTGTAGAGCGGCAGAGCGGCTCAGCCGGGAAAGCGGACTGGGAGGTCGACGCCTCGCGGAGCCGGCACAGAGACCGTTTGGCGCAAGCGGGTGCTTTCCAGAATGGCCTCCATAACCTCCACGATATGGGCGGCGTGGGCGCCGGTGGTGAGGTGGGGCCGGTTCTCCCGCAGCGCATGGGCGAGATCGCTGAGGCCACGCGCGAATTCAATGCCCTCCGCCGGGTGGCGATCCGGAGCAATCCGCCACGTTTCGTTTCCGGTGGCGGCGTTGTGCAAATAAAGCGGGCTATTGAAGACATCCCATCGGTCGAGTCGGATGGCGCCGGCGTCGCCATGGATTTCGAGACCGGTCTGGGTGCTGCCCGGGCCGACATAGAAGCTGGCGGTGAGGCGGACCAAGGGCCCATTGGCAAAGCGCAGGATAGTCGCGGCCCAATCCGGCGAGGTCACCTTGAAGGGCGTGCCATCGTTGGTGTGGCGGTTCTCATAAAGGATTCCACCATCGGCAATGACCTCAGTGACCGGACCAAACCATGCGGTGAGGAGCGTGAGCGGATAGACCGCCACATCGAAAACTGGACCGACCGCATAAAAAGGTCCCGGATTGGGATGCCATGACTCGATACGGCCCCAGTTGACTTCCGCGTAGATGACGCGCGGGGCGCCGATTTCACCGTTTCTAAGGCGCCGCCAAGCTGACAATTGCGCCTCACCCAACCAGGTGGTTGGGGCGCTGCTCAGGCGCAGGCCTTTGGATGTGGCGAGGTCCACCAGTTGCCATGCAGTGGCGCTATCGAGCGCCAGTGGTTTCTCGGTATGGACGTGTTTGCCCGCCTTGAGGCAGGCCTCGATGATCTCGGCGTGGACGTGGTGAATACTCAAATTCACCACCACCTCAATGGCCGGATCCTGCAAAACCGCTTCCAGAGAGGGATAGACCTTGCCCCCGTGGGTCTGGACCAGCTTTTCCGCCCGTTCCTGCTCGATATCAAAGGCCCCGATCAGGGCCACATGAGGGTAACTGTTGATCTGGCGCGCGTAGGCGGCGGCGATATTCCCGCAGCCGACAATGGCCACTCCCACCGGGTCGGCTGGCGCCACTTCACGCACGATCTCCTGCAACCATTTTTCGACCCGTTCCCGCGAGTGTTGGCAGGCCTCCGCGGGAGTCCCTACTTCCGGTTCGTGCTCGATCGAGATATCGCCCCGATACCCGTTTGTAAAGAGCAGGGCGAGCACCTCCCGGATGGGAACGATCCCGTCACCGAGGCAACAGGTTTCATGGCCCATGTCCTTGAAGGGATAGCCGGTTGGCGTTCCCGGAGAGGGCAGAACGTCTTTCAAATGGACATTACGCAAGCGGGGCAGCGCTTCCCGAAGGCAGACCAGCACGTCCGCTCCCTGGGTGGCAAACCAGCCTGTGTCGACCGCCAAACCAAGCACGTCCCCGTCCTCAGGTCCGATCTTTTGCAACAATTCCCCGGCCGATTTTTCCGGATGGTTTTCAATCGCCAGAATAAGGCCGTTTTTGCGCAAGAGATGAACAAGCGCTGAACGGTCCTTTTGCAGGAGGCCAGTGCCCCCACCGAGCAGCGGGATGTCCAATTCCCGGCACAGCAGACACACCGCCTCAAACTCCGCTGCCGACTCCCCAAAATAGCCCGCGTAACTCGAAATTTTCAGGCCCCGCGATGCCAGACAGGCGCGGGCCGCAGCGAGGTGCCCGGGCGTCGCCCATTCCCAGTTGAGGTGGGCCGTCCACAGGTCAATCCGCGTGAACCCAAGGCCGACAATCTCGTCCAACAGCTCGCCAAAGCGTTCCTGAAAGGTTCCGAGCGGCTTGAACCAGCTCTGTGTGGCGCTGTCGCCTTCCCCCCAGCCTTGCCGCATGTCGTAGCTTAATTCGCGGGCCACAAAATTGGCCGACATAAACGAAATCGAGTTCATAATAAATTTCAGCAATGTGGATTTGAGAAAAAAGCAAGCTATGTGGGAGAGGGCGAACGCGGTGGGTTAGGATGAGGCGGAGCGGGTCAAGTCGGCGATCGAGGGGAGGAGGAGGGAGTCCATACCGGCGAGGTCGGCGGCCTCAATGCCGAGAGGGCTATCCTCAAGGACGAGGCAGTCGGCGGGATTAACGCCGAGGCGTTGAGCGGCGAGGAGAAAGAGGTCCGGAGCCGGTTTGGCATAGGCGACATCATCGGCGGTGGTGATGACGGGAAAGAAATCCTCGAGGCCGATGATGCGAAGCGTTTCGATGACATCTTCGCGGATACCGCCGGAGGCGACGGCGACTTTGGCGCCCCGCGCCTTGCAGGCCTTGGCAAACGCGACGACTGGAGCGATGGCGGTGATGAGGTGGCGATGTTCCAGGTAGTACCCGTTTTTGGCGTGGATGACGGTGGCCGCATCGATCTGTGCATCGTGGGTGCGGTTCCAGTGATCCAGTGTCTGTTGGAGGGCCATTCCGGCGACGGACATGAAGCCCTTTTCGGTGAGTTGGAAAGGGGCCATCGCGGCCTCCAGACCATGGTTCCACGCTTTGAGGTGGATGGGCATGGAATCCGCGAGGGTGCCGTCGCAATCGAAAATGTAAGCGACGTATTCCTTAGTGGGAGGATCAAAAGAAAAGGTCATAAGGTGCGGCTTAGGTTTTATTGGAAGCGGGATTTCCGGCTCAGCGCCACCCGAAAATGCGATTTTGCAGGAATTGCTGATAAAGCTTGCAGTGCGCTGGCAAAGCACGAGTGTGCACGCTTTTATTTTGCGGGAAGCCTTTTCCGCTGGGAGACCGGTCATGGACATGAGCTGGTAGCCTGTCCTAAGAAACAACGGTCCATAGAAAGATAAGATATGTCAGAATTGACGTTTGCGGAGTTGCCATTGGCAGCTCCTGTTGCGCTTGCTATTGAAGAGCAAGGTTACAGCCGACCCACGCCCATCCAGGCCGAGTCGATCCCACCCCAGCTGGAAGGACTTGACCTTCTCGGCTGCTCACAGACAGGGACCGGAAAGACGGCGGCGTTTTCGGTGCCGATCCTGCATCACTTGGCGACACGGCCCAAGGGTTTGCGGCGCCATCAGGCCCGGGCGCTGGTGCTGACACCGACCCGCGAGTTGGCGGTGCAGGTGGGCAACAGCTTCACGACCTACGGCAAGCACCTCAAGGTGCGCATGGCGCTGGTCTATGGCGGGGTCAGTCAGCATCCCCAGACAAAGGCGTTGGGGAAGGGGGTCGACATATTGGTGGCTACTCCGGGGCGCC
>JBEAQI010000056.1:0-3204 GCA_041163965.1 Verrucomicrobiota bacterium
CGTAGGTTTGCAAAAAGAGCATGATTTCACGGCTGGCGCGCTGCGTGTCCCATGCATTTTTGATATCGCCGGCCCGCTTTGGACCGATGCCCTCGACTTCCCGCAGGCGGCCTGAATCCGACTCAATGATGTCGAAGGTTTCCTTGCCGAAGGTATCGACTATCTTTTTGGCATAGGTTTTGCCGATTCCTGGGACGAGGCCGCTACCGAGGTATTTCCTGATTCCATAGACGGAAGCGGGCAATGTCGAGGCACAGGCCGCGACCTTGAACTGCCGGCCGTGTCGTGGGTGGGTCTCCCATGTTCCGCCCAATTCGAGCGTTTCGCCGCATTGCACATTCGGCATGACGCCGGTGACGGTGTGCATCGGTCCGCCCTCTTCGCGCAATTCCCCGACACAGAACTGGTTTTCCGGATTGCTGTAAATGATCCGCTCCAGCACCCCGGTGAGGCGCTCCTGCCCGGTTTTGGCTGTGCTGGAGCTTTGCATCAGGCGTGGCCGGCGAGGCATTCCGCCCCGTCGAGCCCAAAGACGGAGCGGGCAAGGGCTGACATGTTGGGATGGACGGGGATTCCCGGGCAGGCCTCCCGCAATTCCCCGGTCGAATGCGACCCGGTGGCGACTGCGAAGCAATCCAGTCCCGCATTGACGGCGGTGGCGACATCGTAGGGCGAGTCGCCGATCAGACAGGTTTCGGCGGGTTGGGCGCCCAGCTCCGACAGAGCATGGCGGGTGAATTCCACGTCCGGCTTCCGCCACGGGGTGTCAAGCGTCCCAAAGACACGACTGAAAAAGGGACTGAGACCTGCCTTCTCGACCACCTGGCGCGCGAGATCTCCATCCTTGTTGGTGAGAACGGCCAACTGATGGCCGCGCTGATGAAGACTGCTTAGCAATTCCGGCACTCCCGGAAGGACATCCACCTGACGGTCCCAGATCCGCCTGAATTCCTCCCGGAAGCGGGCCACAGCCTCGTCGACATGCTGGGCCGGGACCAGTTTGCCGAATGTCACGGTGATGGAGCCCCCTACCGCGCCGCGGACTTGCTCGTAGGTTACCGGTGGCAGGCCCATCTCTTGCATGGTGTGCGCGTAAGCCTCGTAAATGACGCGAAACTGGTCGACGAGGGTTCCATCCAGATCAAAAAGGACGGTGCGGTAAAATGGCCGGCATGAGCTTTCCACGCTTTCAGAGAGGGAGGCCCTTCCCGCCTTGTCAACGCACATTGCTGCCTGAAATCCGGTAAAGCGGAAGGCTCCACACATTTCCTTTGCCTTTATTCGGGGGAAGCTTGAAGAGGTTGGGAATGCAGTCTGAATATGACTTCTCAACGGTCCCGGATCGCGGGAACACGGGCAGTATGAAATGGCAAAAGTATGCCGGGCGGGATGTGTTGCCAATGTGGGTGGCGGACATGGATTTTGTTTCGCCTGAATCCATTCGCAAGGCCCTCTTGGAACGCGTTGGGCATGGCGTTTATGGGTACACCGTGCCCTATCCTTCGGTGGAGGAGGCGGTGCTGGATTATTTTCGGCGTGACCATGGGTTGACCGTGGAGCGCGAGTGGCTGGTCTGGATGCCCGGTCTGGTGCCGGCCTTGAATGCGGCGACCCGCGCTTACGGGGAGCAAGGCGATGCCGTTTTGACCAACACGCCGGTCTATCCCCCCTTTTTGTCGGCACCCGTTTGGCAGGGCAAATCCCTGCAAGCCGTGCCGCTCAAGCTCGAGTGCGGGCACTACCGCTTTGATTTTGCGGCGATGGAGGCGGCTGTGACGGAGCGGACCCGCCTCTTCATTCTTTGCAATCCCCATAATCCGGTGGGGCGCGCCTGGCAGCAGTCGGAGCTGGAGGAGCTGGTCGATTTTTGCCGCCGCCACGACTTGGTGGTGGTATCTGATGAGATTCATTGCGACTTGATTCTCGACCGCGGTATCCAGCACCGGCCCTTTCTCGGGTTGGGGGAGTGGGCGAGGGATCACTCCCTCACGCTCATGGCGCCCAGTAAGACTTATAATGTACCCGGGCTGGCCTGCAGTTTCATTGTGGTGCCCAATCCCACTCTACGCCGCCAGCTACAACAGGCCGCGCGCGGCCTGATCACAGAGGTCAACTGCATGGGGTATGTGGCCTGTGAGGCGGCGTACCGGGCGGGCGAGCCATGGCGCATGGCGCTCCTGGAGGTTTTGCGGAACAACTTTGCGCGCCTGCGGGAGCGCATTCAAACCGAGATGCCTCGAATACATCTGTTTCACCTCGAGGCGACCTATCTGGCGTGGATGGACGTCCGCCCCCTCGGGTTGGCGGACCCGGTGGCGTTTTTCGAGGAGCATGGGGTCGGTTTGAGCGATGGTACCCTTTTCGGCTCTCCCGGTTTTGTGCGCTTCAATTTTGGTGCCCCGGCGAGCATGGTGGAAAGCGCGCTTGATAGAATGGCTGCGGCCTACCATACCTTGACCTGAGGCCAAACGGCCTGATTCCCCATGAAGATTCTGACCTTCCATTTAATCCGCAGTGTGACCTTGACCAGTCTGGCGGGAATTGGGGTCTTTGTTTTCATTCTCATCACAGGAAATGCCCTGCGGGATATTGTCGGCCTCTTCGCGGAAGGCGTTTTGCCCCTGCACTTTTTTCGCGACCTTCTGCTCCTGCTGGTTCCCTATGCTTTTTCCTTTGCGATGCCGTTGGGAGTCCTGATCGCCATTCTTTTGGTGATGGGGCGCCTCTCCGCGAACCAGGAGTGGACGGCGCTCCGTGCGGCTGGTATTTCCCTTTGGGCGGTCGCTGCACCGGTATTGTTTGTGGCGCTTTGCGGGAGCCTTTTGGCAGCCTACATCAATGCTGTTCATGCGCCCGCGGCGCGGGCGTCCTATCGTGCCATTCTAAACGATTTGATCCGTGAGGATCCGTTGCGGTTCATTGTGCCGCGGGCCTTCATTCACGACTTTCCCGGGTACGTGCTGTATGTTGGCGAAAAGGAGGATGACCGGATGCGGCAATTCTGGCTCTGGGAACTCGATTCCCAGCAGCGGGCGGTTCGCCTGCTGCGCGCGGAGCAGGGCAGCTTTTCCTTTGATGAGAGCAAGGACGCCTTGATTCTGACCCTGCGGGAGGGATTTACGGAGCTCCGCGATGCCGCCAATCCCGATAACCTGCAGGCCCTCCAGCCGACCCTCTCATTTCGCGACGCGACAATCCGGTTGC